>JBEKWK010000312.1:0-4498 GCA_049513175.1 FCB group bacterium | reverse complement strand
TTTTATTCGAAAAGTAGTATATATTACCTCTGTTAAAAAAGCCGGAGGATAAATTAAAAACTTAGGGATTCTTTTGGGTCTCCGGTATCCTGCTTTCAGACAAAACAAATCAAGTAAATGAAATTGAACTTCAGCAATCGGAGCTACTGCTAAAATTTTATTTATTCCGTCAAGTTTTTTCTGATAGGCAAGGTAATAGATTTTTGCAAGGTCTCGTGCATAAATCGTATGAAATTTGTTCTTTCTTGAACCGGGAGTTAACGGCAAGCCGCTTTTCATTGTTTTCAGAAAATCATAAAATCCCGAATGGAATTCCCTTTCGCCATAAATCCATGCAGGTTCAATAATGGTAAGATTAATTCCATTTTCACAACAAAATTGAATTGCACGTTCATTCATTTCGGCTTTTGTGTCCCTGTAATAATTCATTCCTGACGGAAAAATTTTATCGAGGAAATAATTATAATGAGAATTGTATTCCATTTCTTCATTTTTGACGACAGGTGATGATTCCTCACCATAACAGGATATTGAACCGGTAGTAATAATATTTTTGATACCATTGAATCTCGCCGCTTCAATTACGTTTAGTGTACCAACGACATTTGTATGATAAAAGTCTTCATATCTTCCCCAGTCGCTGACTTTTGCGGCTGTATGAATAATGAAATCCGCTCCTTGGAAAGCTTCTTTTAACTCTTCGGGGTTGTTTAAATCAGCATAAACAATTTCTACATCGAGTGTTTTAAGAAAATTAATATTACTGCTCCTCCTTACCAAACAATTAAGTTTAACTCCACGGGCAGAAAAATACTCCGCAATATGAGTTCCTGTAAGTCCGCTTGCACCGGTAAGTATTATCTTCTCCATTACATTTTCTGAAATTTACTAAACAAATATTGAGTTAACTGACCGATGTAGTCATAATGATTCTTAAAACTTCTTGCGTAAATTTCAAAATCATTAAAATTGATTATCTCTTTTGATTTTTGTAATAATTTTTGTTTGTTATAAGAAATGCTACCTATTTTAAACAACTGAATTTCAAACTTTCTTGAATCGGTTAGCAAACTGTTTTCTTGTTCTGGTGTAATTGTAAACAAGAGTTCGTATTCGCCGCTCTCACCAAACATCAGAATCTCTTCAGGTAAATGCAAGCTGTTTGTCAGCATCAATCCTTGTTCCGAGTAAGGTATATCGGAAATCAAAAAACCTGTATCATTTATTTCTGAAACTATATTTAATGATTTAAAAAGTCCGTCGCTCGTGTCAATACATGAACTTGCATATTTCGATACAAGTTCCGATTCCTTTAATCTAAGTGGAAATTGGATTATATTGTTCTCAAATAGATTCTCTAATCCTTGCCCAAGTTTTGTCAATTGAGAAGCAGATTCAAAATTACCGTTTCCAATAGGTCCTGTCAAATAGATCAAATCCCCTTGAGAAGCTCCTTTCCTGGTAACAATTCTATCAGACTCACCAATTGCAACTCCTGTAAAATTCCAATTTTGAGAAGAACCTAAATCGCCTCCTATAAATGCAGCGTCGCAATCTTTCAAAACATCTGAAATGCCTTTTGAAAACTCATTTATATATTCAATGTCCCAGCCATCAGCTTTTGTAAGACTGTTTGCAAAGAAAAGGGGCTTTCCGCCGCAGGCAAAAATATCGCTGAGTGTCGAAACAGCTAAGTTCCTGCCAAGAACATAAGGATTATTTGTACGAAAATGGTCTTCGTCGGAATAATTATCAACCGTTAGAAGATAATCTTTGTTCCCGAGCCTGATAATTTCAGAATCCGAATGAAAGAACTCGTTCAGATGTCGGCTATCGCTCTTGAAATTACCAAGAATAGTTTTGATTATTTGATTTTCTGCATCCATTTCATTCTCCTTTTGACTCGTACTTTTTATTACGATGCAAAATTATTGCATTGACAAAAGCAGAATGTCACGACCAGGTAAAACAATTGTCAAAAAAATGTCATAATACTGTAGTTAGGAATGTGGAGTTAGGAGTGAGGAGTTTACTTTAATGACTCATCAAGAAATAATGATTGCTAATTATAATAATATTTTATTCTTTAAAGGATTAGAAAAGTGCAATTAGGAATAAAAACATATTTCCAAATATAACTCCTAATTCCTAATTCCACACTCCTAACTAATTTACAGACATTATGAACTTTACAAACTTTACAAACTTTCTACTTTATAAACTTATATCCGAGTGTGTGTATTGTAATCAGATGTTTGGGATTGGCGGGGTCGGGTTCAATCTTTTTCCTTATAGATAAAATATAATTATCAACTGTCCTGGTGGTAGGATAAGTATCATATCCCCAGATATCATCGAGTAGTTTATCCCGGGAAATTACTTCTCCTTCTCTTTCGATTAAATATTTAAGTATTTGAAATTCTTTTACAGACAAACCAACCGGTTTATTATCTTTGTAAACATCGAACTTTTTGGAAATGAGTTCATAATTTTCAAAAATATAATTATCTATTTCCTTTTGAGGAACTGCACTTCTTCTTAATAAGGCTTTCAGTCTCATTTTCAGTTCAGCGATGCTAAAAGGCTTTGTCAAATAATCATCTGCTCCGGTTTCAAATCCAAGTACTTTATCAACTTCTTCTTTTTTACTGGTAAGCATCAAAATTGGTGTATTCACATTTTTCTGACGCAATTCCCTGCAGATGTCCAATCCATTTTTACCCGGAAGCATAATATCTAAAATAATTATATCAGCAGTTGATTTCAAAGCCATTTCAAAACCCTTATTCCCATCATTCGCTGATGATATTTTATAGTTCTCTTCTTCCAAAGAAGCTTCGAGTCCCATTAATATCACAGGGTCATCTTCAATTATCAAAATATTTTTCATAGGTATTTCTTATACTAATTTATAAATTTCTTTCTTTAATTCGTTTTTAAATCTAAAATCGTACATCTAAAATCGTACATTCTACTAATCGCTTTTTGGAAAATATAATTTAAATGTACTTCCGTGACCAATTTTACTATCTAATTCAATATATCCTTTGTGAGCATTCATTATTTGCTTTACAAGCGACAGACCTATTCCTGCCCCTCCGGTTGCTTTTACATTAGTATCATTAGACCGGTAAAATGAATCAAAAATCTTTTCCTGCTCAGCATCAGAAATACCAATACCTTTATCGCTTATTTGAAAACAATATTTATTATTAAGTTGAAAAGTTTTAATTGAAATTTCTTTTATATCCGTTGAATATTTAATCGAATTATCAATCAGGTTAATAAATACCTCCGTCAAAGCGTCTGCATCTGCAATAATGTTGTATTCATCCTCATTTTTAATATATATAAGATTGAATTTTTTTAATTTTAGCAAATAATTTAATGTGTTTATTGCAGAATCAACAATGTTATTCAGATTTACTATTTCGAATTTGTAATCTTTTGCACCTCGTTCAATTTTCCCGAAATCCAGTATATTATCTACTAATCTATTTAATCTTTCACATTCTCCCTGGATAATTTCTAAGTAATCCTCCCTTTGTTCAATAGAGAGGTTCTTCTTTATATTAATTATTTCTGCAAATAATTTTATTGATGTCAAGGGTGTTTTTAATTCATGGGAAACACTTGATACGAAGTAAGATTTGAGTTTATTTAACTCTTCAAGTTTTATAATTTCTTCCTGATGGAATAATAGTTCACGCTGAAGCCCAAGCCTCTGAAATGCATTTCCGGATTCGACAGTAAAAAATCGAAGCATTGATATATCTTCGGTTGTAAAACTTAATCCTGACTTTTTCTTTCCAAGAACAAGAACATTAATTAAAATCATATCTTCTGTAAAAGACATAAAAATTATTTCTGAATTAATATCTTTCAATAACTCACTTTTATCTATGTAACTGATGTCATCCATCAAGGCTTTTCTTTTAGCTATGGGTAACTTCGAATTGTTTTGTTTGCAATTTTCTTTTATTTGATAATTCTGGTTCTGGTCCATGTGATTATTATTCTCTGCTAATATTTCCAGGTCATCTAAAGTTTTTGAATATATAAAAAAATTAGTGCTTTCTACCGGTATATTTTCATTAATAGTTTTTATTAATAATTCGGAAATTTCCTTTAAGGTTAAACAATTATTTATCTGACTCAAAAATTGCTGCTGTACCATTTTAAAATCATAAGCAACTTTAAAAAATTTTCTGTCAACAAAAGTTTGGACATAATTTCTAACCGGTAGAAATAAAATAACAATTATGATTGCCGCAATACTATCAGGGATATGATATAATTGTTCAGTATTTAATTTAATAAATTGAGTCAATAATTGAACTATACCCGCATAAACAGCAATAAGCAGAGTGAAAACAAATCCGTAAACAAAACTTCGTTTAATAATAATTTGTATGTCGAGGAATTGGTATCTGAAAATCGCAATAAATAATGTTATAGGAGAAATTACCAGGAGTAAAATCATCAATGTTTCTGAAAT
>JBEKWK010000311.1:0-4502 GCA_049513175.1 FCB group bacterium | reverse complement strand
ACTGGGATATGATACCCAAAAACCATTAGCATTATTAGAAAGAATAATAAAAGCAAGTTCGAATGAAGGTGATTTAGTTGCAGATTTTTTCTGTGGTTGTGGAACTACAATAGCTGCCTCTGAAAAATTAAATAGGAAATGGCTAGGAGTTGATATTTCTCATTTAGCAATAAAACTTATCTTAAAAAGGCTTACCGACCCATATCCGGAAGAAAAACGGGTTGAAATATTAAAGAGTATTGATATTTCAGGATTCCCAAAAGATTTAGATTCAGCCCGTGAATTAGCAACAAAAACTGATAAACATAGAATTAAATTTCAAGATTGGGTGGTTGAGATATTACTTGGAGGCGTATCTAATCCTAAGAAAACAGGTGATAGCGGTGTTGATGGTCATATTACTTTTTTCAAATCCTATGATGGTAAACAAAAAGGATTAGGAATAATTGAAGTAAAAAGTGGAAATGTTACTATAAGCCAGGTCAGGTCTTTTATGAAATCTGTTGATTCTATGAATGCTGATTTAGGAATCTTTGCATGTTTTTCAAACCATATTACTGATGGAATGAGACGTGAAGCCAAAGCTGAAGGTTATATCAAAGATTATAAAATAGATAGAATACAAATTATATCCGTTGATGATTTATTGGAAGGCTTTAGACCAAGAATACCAGGTCTTAGTGATTTGGCTCATTTTGGAAGCTCTACTCAAAAGCTTAACGGCAATAATAATCATCCTGAACTATATTAAATAAAAAAGGAATTAAGAATTGAAAACTCAACTCCTAATTCCTCATTGCTAACTGCTCATTGCTAACTGCTAACTGAAAAAGTACTCGGAGTGGGAGTCGGACCCACACGGGCTATTCGCCCACAGGATTTTAAGTCCTGTGCGTCTACCAGTTCCGCCATCCGAGCGGTTTTAGAACATAGAACATAGAACCAGAAATAGAAGTAGAATAAGAAATAAGATTAAAAAATAATAACAAAATTACGAATATTTTAAAAGAGAGCAAAGTTCTTTTCAGTAGAAAGTAATTAGTAGAAAGTAAAAAGTTCTCAAGGTTATTACTTTCAACTTTTAACTTTATACTTTCAACTTTAATAACTTTATGAACTGATAAATATTAAAAGAAATAATTATAGTAATAAATATAGTAATGATATATGTTAAACTTTTATTTATTTTGTACGTCAAAGATATTAAGAAAGTTAAAGTATTTTGAAATTAATAATAAATTTAATGACTTCTCCGTTTTATAAATTTAGGAGGGAAGAAAAATGAAAAAGTTAATTGTTTTTTTGGTCGTAATCACCTTTATAGGTGCCGTTATGTCCGGGTGTTCAACCACCCAAGGGTCAAGCGATGATTACTTTGGTTATAATCCAAAACCAAAAGTAGTTGAAAAGCAAGATAACTTTCATGCATATTATAATAATGAAAGTGATTCGACTGATTCCACATATTATTATAATGGCGGGGGTCCAAATGGAAATCCCAATATGAATAATTATAACTACAATTATTATCCGGATTATTACGGATATTATTCACCGTGGGGTTATCCGTCTTATGGTTATGGATATCCTATGCTTACATTTGGGTATAATAATTTCTATATGGGATACGGTTATAGCCCGTTTTACAATCCTTATTATATTCCGTATTACAGATATAATTATTGGGACTATGGCTATTATCCTTATTACGGTTATACCAATTATAATGGTAATTCAAACAGCAGTCCTCGAAAAGACAGGAATTGGGGACCTAGCAGGGGCGGTTATCAAAGTATTGATAATAATGGACAGACCGGTACATGGATAAACAAAAGAACCGGAGGCTCTAATGCTAATACCGGTGGTAACTCCGGACATGTTTTCCAAAATGGAAATCCTAATTATGGTACATCATCAGGTTCAAATAATACAGGAAGCGGTTATGCAAGACCGGATGTCCAGACTCCAAAAGGAAATGTTATAAACAGAACAGGAAACGGTAACCAGTCAGGTAATAAAAGAAGCTCAAATGTAGTATCAAGCAACGATACATACCGTTATGATGCAATAAAACAAGTTGACCGTTCTCAAAATACATTCAGGGCAAACCAGACTAATACGGTAACACAAAGCCCACAGCAAAATCGCAGGGTTGTTCAAAATAATTCGGGTTCGATGAACCGCTCGGTTCCAACAATAAACCACACTAGTTACAGTGCTCCTGCTCGTTCTTCTGCACCTGTGCATAGTGGCGGCGGTTCTTCATCAAGTCGTTCAAGTTCAGGTGGTGGTTCTCATAGCAGGGGGAAATAGAACATGAAAAAAATAATTTTATTTTGTGGTCTTTTAATACTATCAGCCCAAATCTACAGACCTTTAATCATGAAGGCTCAGTTTATAGAAGATGCATTGCGTTATACAGTTCCCAACGGAATGATTACACCTCGTGTAGCAAATTTAAATGTGGCGTTCCATGGCATTTCTGATGATATTGGTGCCTTAATGTACAATCCGGCAGGAATAACTATTTCACCAAATGCAGAAATGTCAATGGGTGTCGGCTTTACCAGGAATAGTGCAGAGACTAATTTTTTTAATGTCACAGATTTACTTAAATCAAACAGTGAATTTGTAACTAACATTGGGTTTCTTTCTCCTTTTAAAGTGGGAACACATAATGCATCTATTGGGATAGGTTTTTTTCAGGAAAGTGACTTTTCCAATAATATGAAATTCGATGCTTTTAATCCTGTTTCTACATTAACAGCATGGGAAGCAAATCCGAATAATACATCGTATAATTATAATGAGAATATGGCAACATATTTAAATCTTGCAAATAGAAATTATATCACTCCTGTCAAGGATAGCCTGCAACAAAATGCATTAATCCAGGAAACCGGTGGACTATATAATATTACCGGTGCAATGGCATTTGAATTGAATGATAATGTTTCAATCGGGTTTACTCTGACAGGCAAATGGGGCAGCTATGGCTACACAAGGGGTTATCAGGAAAGTGACACAAAAAATAAATACCGGGTATACGATTCTAATTTCACAACTCTTGATTTTAACAGTTTATTCGTAAATGATACCTTGAATCAAAGTGTTTCCGGTTTTACGGGTTCTGTAGGTATAATGACAAGATTCCTTGATTTTATACGAGCAGGCATTACAATAAAATTGCCTACCTGGTACCAGGTTACAGAGAATTATTCAAGAGTAGCTAATGCAACTTATGATAATGGGGATAATATTGGTCCTTATGTCAACAATGGTACTACTTCTTATAATATTACCACACCCTTTGTATTTTGCGGTGGTTTCTCTTTTTATGTTTTAGGATTGACTTTTGCCGCAGGTATTGAATATACAGATGTAACTCAAATTCAATTTACAGATGCAACATCCAGAGTTATGGGATTAAACAGTCAAATTCTTCAGTACCTCGTGGGTCAAACTACTTGGGGATTCGGAGTTGAATATAAAATACCATTGATGCCTGTTGTCGTTCGTTCAAGTTTTGCAAGTACAACTTCACCATATACAATAGATATTCCTCATGCATATGTTTCATATTTTTCATTAGGCGGTGGGTTATTTTTAGGCTCTAATATTAGAATGGACCTTGTATTTCGTTGGAAGAGCCAATCTACTTTAAATACAAATTACGGTACAATTTCCGATGGTTCTGTATTCACATTATCAAACGACAATTTAAACATGGGACTTCAGTTTACTTATAGATATTAAGAAATTTTGAAACTTTTAAATGGCGGCTCTTTATTGCCGCCTTTTTTTTCTTAATTATAAAACATATCTATTTCAATTATATTATTTAACAGACTTTGATAATTTTGAAAAATGTGTTAAATTTGTAATTCTAAATTTTATTAATTATTATTTAATGGTTAAATGGCACATCATAAATCAGCGTTAAAAAGAATAAGACAAGCTAAAAAGCTTAGAGTATATAACAGGGCAAATAAAAAAAGTTTAAAGCTGGCTGTCAAGGCTGTACGCAGTACTCAAAATCATGAAGAAGCACAAGAAAAACTTAAAGTTGCTTTTAAAGAGTTTGATAAAATTTCAAGCAGAAAAGTTATTCATAAAAATAATGCTGCAAATAAAAAATCAGCTTTAGCTAAATATGTAAATGAATTAAAAGTCCAGAAAAACTGATAATAAAAAGTTCTTTTATATTTTGAATTACTCTATAGTCAGGTATATAACCGGACAAATTAAATTAGCCCTGATATACCGGGCTTTTTTTTTTATTTTTTTTTCTACTTCTACTTCTATTTCTATGTTCTACATTCTATAACCGCACCAGTGGCTCAATTGGATAGAGCATCTGACTACGGATCAGAAGGCTGGGGGTTCGAATCCCTCCTGGTGTACGAAAATCGAATACATTTTTCTTTTAACTTATTGATTACACTATATTTAACAAAAAAAACAATTTATTTAACATAACAATTTACACTACAAAAATGAAT
>JBEKWK010000310.1:0-4533 GCA_049513175.1 FCB group bacterium | reverse complement strand
AAGCATTGCTTTTGTAAGTTTTTTGGCATCATAAAAGCTAATCCCCTCGAAATCCTCTGACACAACAGCCAAATCAATATCGCTATATTCGTGGTTAGTGCCTTTAGCATAACTTCCAAAAAGCACAGCCCGTTCAATGTGGATATTGTCTTTCAGGGCTTCTGCAATAAATTTCCTGATTATTTCTAATATATGTTCCGGAACTTTAACCATGGGAATATTACCTCGCAATTATTACCTTAGTAAAAGCAAAGCTATTGCCGCTTGAGACCTTCACCAAATATACTCCTGCAGGCAGAGTATTTACGTGTATATTTATTTCTGTACTGCCAGGGTCGAATGTCTTGCCTGCATAAGCAGTAAGGGCTGTCCTTCCGTTTATATCCAAAAGCTCTATGGTAATAGGCATCATTCTTTCTGTTATTAATGTGAAATGCAGAACATCTTTTACAGGTTCAGGAGCGATATTGCATATTTCAAAGCCGCTTGAAGCTGATTTATTGTCATTTACACCCCATTGGTACAATTCATTCGGATTACCATTGGCAAACTTAATATTGTAATTTGCTGTGAGGCTGTCACCGTTGTAAGCACAAATCATTACGTAAAATGTTTGATGGATCACATCCAAACCAGATATATTTATATTTGTATTTGTACCATTGTATATTACATAACAATCCTTATTTCCCATTCGCTGTCCTGAACCATAAGCATTATTTGCAATATAATTCATACCGTCAATTGGAAGTTCAGTAGAATCAATATAAGAAGTTGTTTTTAGGATACCTAATCTTTTAGCCCCGTTACCTATACTCCAATCCAAGCTTAGACTTGTTGGAGTAAAATTACTAAACATAATATAGCTATCCTGTATCGTTGGTTCTTTTGCCAGCACATTAACAGTATCGGAGCATAGAGGGGCAGACAAACTTGCTCCCCATGCTGCGAATATTACATTCATCTCGCCATCATCTTTAGTATATATGATATTGCTTATGATTACTTCGGAAGAATCCTGCGATAAAGTTCCCGATGTATTGCCGCTTAAAACACCCTTACCTCTGACTTCGACCTGCAAAACTATATCATAATTAGGATAATACGGATTTCCGGTGGTTTTGTCAAATAATTTTACGGTAATATCGAAAGGTGTTCCCGAAACAACCTGTGATGTGTCAATTATAAATTTTGCAACAGGTATGGTGGATTCTACAAACTCGGCATCAATAGTGTGGTTTGCAGTAACATTTGTGAATGTGTAGGATGAAATGCTTCCAACTGAAACGTTGTCAACTTTTACATCGAGAATAGCGTAATTCTTATTTGCTGAAATTGTGAATTGTTGGTTTTGTCCGGTTGTTACTGACACTTTTCCGTTTGGATTGATTGTTCCTCCGGTTCCTGCTGTTGCCGTAATCGTAAAGAAATTGCTCTGCTGTTTGGCATATTCATAAGCTCCGATATCAATTGTATCATATAATTTTTTTGCGACACTATCGCAGGGATGTTTATACTCATAAACGGGCAGGAGGCTATAACCATTTATGCTACCCGGGTCTGTTCCCGCATCTATAGCCGGTGAGCCTATCATTAGAGTATAATCATAATTTGCCTCATCCGTGAATTCTACATCGCTTATATTATTTTTCCTGAGATTATTTGTAAGGGTTGCCGTCCCTTTAAAATAGCTTACATCTTCCGCACTGTTTCCGGTGAAAATGTTATTTATTGACTTTGCTTCCCCGATACCGGCTTGCAAATAAACATAAACGCCAATACTTCTCTTATTGACGAAAGTATTGTTAACAATGTAAATCCTGTTATCTGTATTGTTTAAATTTTCCTCACCATAGCTTAGCAGCTTTTGGTTTTGTGCATTAGCTCCCTTGACCAAAACATTCCCGATTATGTAGGAAAGTCCGCCTTGCGGCAGGTCAACGAGCAATGAGGATTGCCCGTCTGCTTCGTCTGCAAACCTGTTATACAGGATATAATTATAATTCGCCCTGCTTTTCAGGTTATGACCAATATAGGCACGGTGCGAATAATTGAAGCGAAAAGTAAAGGAATTGATTGTGCCTATGTATAGATTATGGGAATAGCCGTCACCAAAGCCGTTATGGTTAAATTCGGAAAATTCGATTAATACATTATTTGTCCTGTTATTATTTGTTAAAATTCCTTCATCATTATCGTGGAAATAGCAATGGCGGACTGTCATAGTGTCGCCTTCCTGGCGGATTCCGGCACCATTCTGGTCTGCAACAGTACAGCCGGAAAATTCTATATATTCAATCGTGGTATTTCTTCCATCCACGACCCAAATTCCCTTGCCGCCTGCATTTTTGCCTCCTGCAGCCAAATGAGCAAAACCACCGACACCACGAATAAGCAAGTTGTTCTTTGTCCAATACCCTACATCACCGGTATATGTACCTGCATCAATCAGAACCGTGTCCCCATCGGAGACTTTGGACATTACCTGGCTTGGTAGAGTATATTGCTTTCCCGCTCCCACAAGGTAAACCGCACTGTGTGTGGCAGAAAAACAGACAATTAATGCTAACAAAAAGGTAAATAATGTTTTCATAATTTTCAAAATATAAATTATAAAATGAAATATACAATTACAAAAATGCAATAAATATTAATCAAAATGAAGACAAAATATTTCTTGTATTTATCTTCCTAATAATGCTCTGACTTTGGCTTCTAATTGTTTTTTATCTGGTAAATATAATTGATACTTCGATACGAATAATTTATTGCTTATTCCTCCTAGAGCGTATTCTACCATTATATCATCCTTATCGGCAGTAAGAATGATTCCTATCGGGTTGCTATCATCTGCTACATTTTCTTCGTTCTTAAAATAATTCAAATACATATTCATTTGACCAATATCATGGTGTTTAATATGATTTATTTTCAGGTCAATCAAAACAAAACATTTTAATATGCGATGATAAAATACAAGGTCAACATAGAAATGCTCATTTGCAAGTGTAATTCTGAATTGCCGGGCAACGAAAGCAAAACCCTTGCCCAATTCGAGGAGAAACCTCTGTAGATTATCAATTAGCTTCTGTTCGAGATTCTTTTCCGATAATTTATAATTCTCCGGAATGTTCAAAAATTCAAAAATATAAGGGTCTTTCACAATATCTGAATGTTTTTCAAATTTCTGACCTTTTGAGGATAAATCAAGAATCCCCTTCTTATCTTTACTGATAGCCAGACGAAGAAAAAGAGCCGAATTAATTTGCCTTTTAAGTTCTCGCACAGACCACTTTTCATTTAAACATTGTTTTTCATAAAAACTTCTTTCCAAATCATCAGATATGCTCAAAAGCAGAGAATAATGGCTCCAACTTAATTTGGCAGACACTGTCTGCCAATTTTCAAAAACAGAATAAAATCTTCTCATGTCCAAGATATTTCTTCGGCTGAATCCTTTACCGTATCTTATTTTCAAATCTTTAGATAACCTATTAAGCAGGTCTGAACCGTAGTCGGCTTTTTCATTACCTTTTTGCTCATATTCGACGATGTGTCTGCCGATTTGCCAATATGTTATTACAAGGATATTATTAATTTGCTGAAATGCGGTTTTGCGTGCATTGGTTAAGAGTTCGCCTATTGAATCAATTAATAAGTTATAATCACCTTTGGTTTCAATTTTATTTATCATCTTAATTAAGAAATTTGTAAAAAAATTAAAAAACCGACCATATTAAATTCTTAAATACAAAAATGCAATAAATTCAAATAAAAAGGAAAAAGATAATGAGTAATTTTATTAATATTCCTTGTGTTTCTCATAATTATTATTTAAGTTTGGAGTGGTTTGGAATATATCTATTTATGTAAATAACAACTATGAATCCAAAAAATATTATTTTTAATTTTATTGCGGGTATCACTTGCTGGATATTATTATCATCATGTGCGGTTTTAGACTGTAGAGATGGTTTTGATAAGCAATTTCAATCAAAATGGAAAAGTGGTAGTACAAATAATGACCATCTTTATTTTAAATATATTCTAGATAAAAATATAATTTTAATTGAACCACAAAGTATAAGTAAAATTTTTTCATTAGGTCCATTTTTGCCTGTACTACCCGTATTTTTTTTTAATGATTGGATGGTTGATAATGAGTTTTATTTTAAAATAAAATCTAGAGATAGTTTAGAAATTAAATTTAATAATATCAAATTTATTGTAAATGATAGTGAAGAAATATTTCCTTATTACGTGGATACCGTTTATGCGAAGGATTCGCATAATAAAATATATTCAAAACTTAGATTATTAGATACAAATAATTCCATGGATAGTATCAACATTAATAATCTATTTTATTATGGTTATGATTGCTATTTTAATTTGGATTTATTTAAATTTAAAAATTTAAAGATCAATTTTTCTAATGTAAAGAAAAATAATAAAATAGTCGAAATTGAACCATTAATATTAAAGAAGAAAATTTCTTTTTTTTGGAGATGGGAATTTTCCGTTACGATGTTG
>JBEKWK010000309.1:0-4543 GCA_049513175.1 FCB group bacterium | reverse complement strand
CTTCTCCTTTTTTAACATTGGAATTCGGTAAAGCCGATTTAACGGAAACAACAACAAGGTCGCCGACCTTGGCATAGCGTTTTCCGTGTCCGCCTAAGACTCTTATACACCGTACTTTACGGGCGCCCGAATTATCGGCGACGACGAGATTAGTTTCTTCTTGTACCATTTTTCTTCTCCTCTATTACTTACTTAGCCCGTTCAACAACTTCGAGTAATTCGAATCTTTTATATTTACTTAATGGTCTGCATTCCCTGATTTTTACCAAATCACCCATTCCGCATACATTATTCTCATCGTGAGCCATAATCTTTTTACTGCGTTTAAAATATTTTTTATAAAGCGGATGTGCGACCTGTCTTACTATGTTAACTACTATAGTCTTATCGGGCTTATTCGATGTAACCTTACCCGTAAGAATTCTTTTATTCGAGCCTCTTTCCGGTTGAATTTCAGCAGTTTGCACAGTTTCGGGGATTATTGGAATCACCTGCTCCGGTAAAGCTTCAACTTCTTCAAATGTATTCACTGTTTCCGCAGAAGTTTCCGGTATTGTTTCCCCGTGAACATCTTCGAATAATTCATTTTCTTTGGTATTTTCTATATCCATTTCATTTTCCATGTTACTTAGCTTTCTGACGTTCAGTAATTAATGTATGCAATCGGGCAATATCTTTTCTTAAAATATTAAGATAAGAGGTATCGTGCAATTGGCTTAAAGCATGCTGGAATTTTTGCTTTGCAAAAGTTTCCTGTGCTTCTTTTAATCCATGCTCAAGCTCCATATTGGATAACTCTCTTAAGACCTTTGGTTTACGGGCTTTCATTTTATATCAAATCAATACGTGAAACAAATTTAGTTTTAATCGGAAGCTTATGCGAAGCAAGTCTCATAGCTTCTTCAGCCGATTTCTTGGCAACGCCGTCAACTTCAAACATAATCTTACCCGGCTTAACAACCGCTACCCAGCCTTCGGGGCTTCCCTTACCGCTTCCCTGACGGGTTTCGGCAGGTTTTTTGGTATAGGGTTTATCGGGAAATATACGAATCCATACCTTACCGTCACGCTTTAAGAAACGGTTGATAGCAATACGTGCGGCTTCAATCTGGCGGTTCGTTATCCATGCCGCTTCCAATGCTTTCAGTCCATAAGAACCGAAAGATATTTCCGCACCCCTATGTGCTTTACCGCGATTTCTGCCGCGCTGTGTCTTACGATATTTTACTCTTTTAGGGAGTAACATAAATACTTCTTTCTATAATATTAACTATATCTTACTATTTTAACAAACCTGATTAATCTTAGATTTTAGATTTACGATTTAAATTTAAAATCTAAAATCGTACATCAATTTATCAGGCATTCTGCCTGCCGATAATTTCACCCTTGCAAATCCAGACTTTCACGCCGATACTTCCGTAAATAGTCTGTGCCGTTGCAATCGCATAATCAATATCAGCCCTTAAAGTATGCAAAGGAATCCTGCCATCTTTATACTGCTCTGTTCTTGCCATTTCCGCACCGCCGAGACGACCTGCACACATAACACGGATACCAACCGCACCCATGCGCATTGCCGAAGATACCGACTGCTTCATTGCTCTCCTGAAAGAAATTCTGCCTTCCAATTGCTGTGCGATATTTTCCGCAACTAACTGGCTGTCTAATTCAGGGCGTTTTATTTCACTTATAAGAATTTTAACATCGTCACGCTTCGTGAATTTTTTAATTTCTTCTTCAAGCTGAGTAATATCTTTTCCGCTTCTTCCGATAATAACTCCGGGTCTCGAGGTATTAATGGTAATTCTTAACTGCTTGGCAGTGCGTTCGAGAACTAATCTCGATACACCTGCTTTTTTCAGACGGTTTTTCAGGTAACTGCGAACTTTGATATCTTCAGAGAGCTTCTGAGCCATATTTCTCTCATCGAACCAATTCGCGTCCCATTGTTTTATAATCCCCAGACGAAATCCTATCGGATTAGTTTTTTGTCCCAATTGTATAAACTCCTTATATTACTCTTTTGTTGAAACAATAATTGTTACATGATTAGAGCGTTTTCTCACCCTGTAAGCTCTGCCCATCGGAGCAGGACTTATTCTTTTCATCATAGCACCGGCGTCAACATAAGCTCTTTTAACAAACACATCATCATTATTCACGGATTTGCCATCTTCCAGATTCGACAAATTTGAAATTGCAGACCTGAGAACTTTTTCCACATCCCTTGCGGCAAGCTGAGGAGCAAAGTGCAATAATCCGAATGCTTCGGAGGCACTTTTACCTCTTATCAAATCTACGACAAGCCGCATTTTGCGGGGTGAAGAACGAATATATTTCTTTAATGCCCTGGCTTCCATCATCAACTCCAATACTTATTTCTTAGCTGTTTTTATATCTTTTCTATGACCGGCATGACCGCGATAGATTCTTGTAGGTGAAAATTCACCAAGCTTATGACCTACCATATTTTCGGTTATGTATACCGGTATAAATTTATTACCATTATGGACTGCCATCGTATGTCCCACAAAATCAGGGGAAATAGTAGATGTGCGCGACCATGTTTTAATTACTTTTTTCTGGTTTGCTTCATTCATAGCATCAACTTTTTGCTGAAGCTTGAAAGAAACAAAAAAACCTTTTTTAATTGAACGAGCCATAAATTCAGCCTATATATTTATTTACTTTTTCTTGAACGAACAATATATTTACTTGAAGGATTACGTTTTTTCCGTGTTTTCAATCCTTTTGATTTTTGTCCCCATGGGGACCTTGGATGTTGTCTTCCGCCACCTGATTTGGAGGCACCTTCGCCTCCGCCCATCGGGTGGTCAATCGGGTTCATAGCCATACCGCGTGTCTGAGGACGAACTCCGAGCCAACGCAATCTGCCGGCTTTTCCCCATTGAATATTCTCAAAATCCGAATTACTTACCACTCCCAATGTAGCCATGCAGTTACTTGGCAGCATTCTAAATTCTCCCGAAGGCAATTTTACCTGGGATAATTTTACATCGCTTGCCACCACTTGAGCGGACATTCCGGCACTTCTGACCAATTGTCCCCCTTTACCCGGCTTAACTTCAATATTATGAATAAACAAGCCAATAGGTATTTTACTTAAAGGCAGGGTATTGCCGTCTTTAAATTCTACATTTTTGCCTGAAACAATTACATCGCCTACTTTTAATTTATCGGGAGCGAGAATATATCTGTGTTCTCCGTCTTTGTATTTAACTAATGCAATTCTTGCCGAACGGTTCGGGTCATATTCAATTGTTTCAACGGTTGCGGGAATATCCATTTTATCGCGTTTGAAATCAATAATTCTGTATTTGCGCTTATGACCGCCTCCGCGATGACGCGAAGTTATTCTACCGGTATTATTCCGTCCGCCTGATTTTTTCAGGGTAACTACCAATGGTTTATATGGCTTATCGGTTGTTATTTCCTTAAATTCACTTAAGGAGTAAAACCGTGTTCCCGGTGTAATTGGTTTTAAATTTCTAAGTGCCATTTCTAAAAATTCTTAATATATTATTAAATTATTCTTCGCTTTCGCCGGTTCCTGACACGATATCGATTTTCTGACCTTCTTTAAGGGTAACAAATGCTCTTTTCTGCAAAGCGGATTTGCCTCGCATGATTCCCTTTTTAGTCATCCTGCTTTTCTCTTTGCCTTTTCTTCTTACCGTACGGATACTGACAATATTAACTTCGAACATCTGCTCGATAGCTTTTTTAATTTCTATCTTATTAGATTTCGGAGTAACTTCAAAAATATATTGCCTTTGTTCTCCGAGCTTCATAGCTTTTTCAGTAATAACCGGACGTTTTATAATGTCTACCATAATCAGTTCCTACCCGGATTAATTTTTTAATGAATTTTCAATTGATTCTACCGCACCCTTGAATAAAAGGAGCTTTTTATGGCTTAGAATATGATAAGTTGATATTTTATCAGCGGGATAAATAGATACATCGGCAATATTCCGCGTTGATAAATAGACCTTCTCATCAACTCCAGGCAGTAAAATCAAAAGTTTTTCGTTTTCAAGTTTTAAATTTTTTATAATTTCAGTCATCTGCTTAGTCTTTATCTCTTCAAAAGTGAAATCTTCGATGACTATTGCATTTTGCTCTTCGAACCGAAGGGACAAAGCAGATTTCTTGGCAAGTTGTTTTAACTTTTTAGTAAGGTTTACCTTGTATTCGTGCGGTTTCGGTCCGTGAATAGTACCACCCCCGACCCAAATCGGAGACCTTGTAGAGCCTGACCTTGCAGTTCCCCTTCCTTTTTGCCTCCATGGCTTTTTACCACCGCCGGAAACTTCATCGCGTGTTTTGGTCTTTGCCGTGCCTTGTCTTTTATTGGCAAGGAATGCTACGACTGCCATGTGCATTGCATGCTCATTAGGCTCGATAGCGAAGACCGTGTCATTCAGCTCTATTTGCCCGGCTTGTCCGCCTTCTTTATTGTATAAATCAACTTGCATTTTATTTATCCTATAGCTTAACTATTTCTAATAATGAATTC
>JBEKWK010000308.1:0-4553 GCA_049513175.1 FCB group bacterium | reverse complement strand
TGTATCATAGCTTAATTTTTGATAATTGAATTGGGACAGGGAATCAATTATATAATCAATCATAGGTCTGTCGAAATCTGGCGATGCAGATAACTGGAGCTGATAATTGGTTGCAGAAGGCATATCATTCCATGTCATCCAACCTGAAATAGGAATATTGATTTCATTATCTGTAGGAGAAATTAATACAAGTATACCCAACTCTTTAGAACCTAAAGTAAATTCTCCGAATCCCGTAAAATTAGCTTCAATTTCTCCTGAACTTGAATCATAAACCGTATTTAATTCCTCGAAAATACCTGAAGCTTCTTTACCCCTCTTATATATTGCAACTTTCTCCGGTTCTTGAAGTAGAGCAATCGTAGAAGCTTTGATTTTAATAATTCCACTGATATTCGAAATTCCATTTTGGCTAAAGACCCATCTATAAGGATAAATAAATGAAAAATTGGAATCTTTATATTCGCAGGTAGGAGGTGCATAATTATGCTTTTCTATTGATGTCAGACCTGAACCGGTCAAAGAATTAACTGAAATTGTAACTCCGGTTCTGTAAATTTGGTCATCGAAAGTATAATCGCTTGTTTCGGTAATATTTTGGGCAACGGCATTTATCTTTGTAACCAAACGCCATGCCCTGTATATATTATGCCAATAAATGAGATTTGAATTAAATGTTAATTCAAATGCTTTGGACTTATTTTGTTTGACTTCTGTGATTTTAGAACTGCACCAGTTAATCAGGGTATTACCGTTTGACATTCTGTAAGCACTTCCCATTATGTTTTGATAAATATCCGGAGTGTATCTGTATTCCCAAACTTTAGTAGCAATTTTATGAGCTACATCAATCTGGTATTCGACGGCTCTGGAATACCGATAATTCTTCAAATTACCATTATCAAACATTAATATGTTACCATTAGGAAGTAAGGACATAGCATGTTGATGAGAAAAACCGGTAAAACCATTATCGTCATTATTGGAATCATTAATAAAAGTAAATTGATTATTTTTGCATTTCGAGCCGCCCAATCGCCAGATGATTTGCCCTGTGGAATCTTTTTTTATTTTTGTAATTTCATCCAGATGTCTAAAGGATACTAATATATTGCCATCCTGAGCTTCTGCAAAAGAATTTACATGTGTATAATCTATAAGCTGTTGGGTCAAATTAATATCTGAAGTAACATCAGTAATCTTAATATGGTCATAAGCTTTCCATATCCAGTAAATTGTACCTGTTCTGTCAGTTTCAATTAATACATTGCTAATAATTTGTGCATTTTTCTTTCCACCATTAATAACTTCACTCAGGTCTATAATAATACTTTCCTGGCTTAGCAAGAGATAATGTCCATTAGACAAAACCTCAATTTCATGCGGGTCAATTGTATAAAATTCAGGGAACGGAATACTATCAACAGGCTGCATATCCTGAGTATATAACATGTATTTTGTACCAATAGAGCATACCCATAAGCCGTTTCGTAATGGCTTATAAGTTATACCCGGTAAATGGTTCACTGTATCATAATATTGTTTTGTGCCGTAATTATCTACTAAGAAGAAATTATGAGGTGACATCCAATCTAACACGAGATAGCCAGGTGCAGGGTTGTCTAAAGCGGTAACTGTCAAAGTACTGTCCGATGCTTTAAGTCCGATATTTACTATAAATAATAAAATTAATATAATATATAATTTTAATATTTTCACATTTATCACATATCTTAATATTCAATTTATTTTTTAATAAATCTTATCAAATTATTTCCGATTTTTACAAAATATGAACCGGGACTTAAATTAGAGATATCAATGTAATCATTTTTAAGGATTCCTTCTGAAACTGTCGTACCTCTTATATTGGTTATTTTATATATATAATCTGTGTATCTATTGTCACTAAGCTGAACCTTATCCGATGCAGGATTAGGATAAAAATTAATTTGTTGATTATTAATTTCATTAATATTTCTGACCGAAGTTATCACTTTCGAGCCGATAGTAAATTCGCCGAAACCAGTAAAATTTGCTGAAATATCACCAGATGTAGAATCATAAACAGTTTTTAATTCTTTAAAAGTACCTATAGTTTCTTTATCCCTTTTATAAATTGCAACTAAGTATGGGTCACCTAATTGAGCTAATGTAGATGCTTTGATTTTAATTATTCCGCCAATATCCGAGATGCCGTTACGGCAAAAAACCCATCGGAAAGGATAAATTAATGTAAAATTGGAATCCTGGTAATTGCCTCTCGGAGGTGCATAATTATGCTTCTCGATTGATGAAAGCCCTGAACCACTAATAGAGGAAACTGAAATTGATACTCCGGTTGTATTATTAATGTCATTGAAATCATAATCACCTTGTCCGTTTATAATCTTGGAAACAGCATTCATTTTAGTTGTCACTTTATAAGCTTTATATACTATAGCCGGATTAGGTGGTGCAGGCGGAGGCTTTTGCTGAATTTTAAAGTTAAGCTCATATGCTAAGGAATTATCAGGTTTAACTTCAGTTACTTTTGTAAAGCCCCAGTTAATTAATGTATTACCGTTTTCAAGCCTAATGGCACTTCCCATAGAGAATAGGAAGATAGCAGGAGAATATTTGTATTCCCAAACTTTAGTAGCAATTTTATTTATTGTATCGAGCTGATATTCGACAGCTCTGGAATAAGGATGCTCCTTCATATTGCCGTTATCGAACATTAATAAATCTCCGTTAGGTAGTAGTGACAAAGAATGTTGATGAGAAAAGCCGATAAAACCATTATTATCGTTATTGCTGTCATTTATAAAAGTAAATTGATTGTTTTTGCACTTAGACCCACCCAAACGCCACATTATTTTACCGGTTTTCTTATTTATTTTGGTAATTTCATCGAGATGTCTGAAAGATATTAAAATATTACCGTCTTTATCCTCTGCAAAAGAATTAATATGTGTAAAATCAATGTTGGGCTGTGTTAAATTTATATCAGAAGTTACATCAGTTATTTTAAGGTAATCATACGCTTTCCAGAGCCAGTATATCGTACCGGTTCTATCGGTTTCAATTAATACATTGCTGATTATTTGTGCATTTTCCTGCCCACCTTCAACAATTTTGCTTAAATCAACAATAACATTTTCCTGGCAAAGTAAGAGATAATGTTCGTTTGATAAAACAACAACCGCATGTTGGTCGTTTATATATGTAGTTGGTAAAGAAATACTGTCAACAAGTTTCATATTTTCATCAAATAAAAGATACTTATTTCCTATATCGCTTATCCATTGTCCATTATTTAATGGTTCATAATGGTTTGATTGATTTTTATTTGTCGAATCGGGGAATTGTATTATTCCGTAATTGTCTAACAAAAAGAAATAGGGTGGATTAATCCAATCCAGCCTGAGATAACCGGGTGCGGGATTGTCCAAAGTGGTAACAGTCCATGTGCTATCGGAAGCTTTAAGCAGGATATTGGCTGGTAATAATAATAAAATAATTATAATATAAAATTTTAATATTTTCACAACTTTTACATAACTTATTGTTCAATTTATTTTTTAATAAATCTTATCAAATCATTTCCGATTTTTACAAAATATGCACCAGGACATAAATAAGATATTTCTATGTTGTCACTTACAATAATTCCTTCTAAAAGAGTAATACCCTGCATATTGATAATATAATATTTTGTACCCGTGTACCGTTTATCACTAAACTGAATTTTATCGGTTGCAGGATTAGGATAAAATTTAAATAATCCATCATTAATATTATAATTAGCTTCGACTGATGTTAACATTTCGGTGGTAAAGGAATATGGGTTTGACCATTCGGACACATCTTTTGAATTGAAACCGCGAACACGCCAGTAATATTTTGTGTCATAACTCAGTTTTTGATAATCATATTCGAGTTGAGCACCAACTATATAGTCAATGATAGGTTTTTCGAAATCCTGTGAGGTAGATACCTGTATTTGATAATTAGTTGCTCCGGGTAGCTTGTTCCATTGCAGGATTCCATTAACCTGAATATTGATTTCATTATCATCAGGATAGATTAAGGAAAGTACACCGAGTGTTTTCGAACCAATGGTAAATTCTCCGAAACCTGTAAAATTAGCAGTTATTTCACCTGAAATTGAATCATAAACCGTAATTAATTCCTCGAATATTCCGGATGCTTCCTGATCCCTTTTATAAATTGAAACTTGATTCGGATTTCCGAGTTGGGGAATTGCAGATGCATTGATTTTAATAATTCCACTGATATTCGAAATACCATTCTGACTAAAAACCCATCTGTAAGGATAAATAAATGAAAAACTGGAATCAATGTATTCACCTGTCGGAGGAGCATAATTGTGTTTTTCTATACATGTCAGCCCTGATCCGTTTATAGAAGAAACTGAAATTGTTGCCCCTGTCTTGTAAATACTGTCATTGAAGGAATAATCACCTTTCCCGGAGATATTAAGAGAAACGGCATTCATTCTGTTTATAATCCTATAAGCTCTGTATACTGAAGGTGCAGATACCTGCCCG
>JBEKWK010000307.1:0-4579 GCA_049513175.1 FCB group bacterium | reverse complement strand
AATCAATGGTTTTGCTTTGGGCGGGGGATGTGAATTGACACTTGCCTGCCATATAAGATTTGCTTCGGAAAATGCTAAGATGGGACAGCCTGAAGTAAATCTCGGCATCTTACCGGGGTATGGCGGAACGCAGAGATTGACACGTCTTGTGGGAAAAGCAAAAGCTATGGAACTGATATTAACGGGTAATATGATTAATGCTTATGATGCAGAAAAAATCGGAATGGTCAATGCGGTTTACAAACTTGAAGAGTTGTTACCTAAAACGGAAGAGTTTGTGAAATTGATATTATCAAAAGGTCCTTTAGCCGTTGCTGCTGCAGTGGAATGTATATCTTCAGCTTATGAGCTTTCGCCTTTGGAAGGTTTGGCTTTTGAATCGAGAAAATTCGGCGAAGTTTGCGGTTCGGAAGATTTTAAGGAAGGCACTAAAGCTTTTCTCGAAAAAAGACAAGCTACGTTTAAGGGACGTTAATTGAATAATAATCCGGTAATAATTTGAGTATAATTTCGATTTTTTACAATTTAATTTTCATACCCATAGCTAAACTTTTATCTTTTATTCTCTATCCATTTAATTCTAAATTAAAGGAAAGAGAAAAGGGATGGAAGGATACCTTAATGGATTTAGATTTATTGCCATTTAAGGAAGATGGAGTATTTAGAATCTGGTTCCACGCTGCATCCATGGGTGAATTTGAACAGGCAAAACCTGTAATAGAGCGATTGAAAAATCTTGACCCGGAATCGCAAATAATTGTATCATTTTATTCTCCTTCCGGATATAATAATCAACATAATTATAAGCACGCCGATTCTGTTGTTTATATGCCATTTGATTCTTACCAGAAAGCGAAACGTTTTATTAATACCATGAACCCTGATATTGCAGTTTTTGTGAGATATGAAATTTGGAGAAATCATCTTCGAATTTTATATAAAAGAAAAATTCCTACCTATTTAATATGTGCAACAATACCTAATAGCAGGTTCTTGAAAAATGTTATATTAAAGCCTTATGTAAAATCTTCATATAAATTGTTCAGGAAAATATTTACAGTCGGAGAGGCACATACAACATTCTTTCAAAAATTAAAATTAAAAACAAAGGTTTTCACTTTGACTGACACAAGGTTCGATAGAATTGCTGAAAAAGTCGAAGTTGGAAAAACTGAAAAAATTCTGCCTGATATTTTGTTCAATATAAATGAATTTATATTTATTGCCGGAAGTACATGGCAGCCTGATGAAGAAATAATAATAGAAACAGTTAAACGATTTGAAAAAGAAAATAAAGCTAAAATCAAATTAATTTTAGTGCCTCACGAACCGACTGCAAGCCATCTGGAAAATATTAAGAGTATGATTCCTCATTCCTTTTTTCTTAGCCAGGTGCTGGATTATCTTGATAGAGAAAATAATGATGAATTAATACAAAAATTTTTAGGAAAAAATCATATTATAGTTGACAGCATAGGCAAATTGCTAAGACTGTATGCAGGAACACATGCCGCTTATATAGGTGGAGGATTTGGTGTCGGAGTTCATAGTGTTACCGAGCCTGCAGGTTACGGGATTCCGCTTGCATCCGGACCTAATTTTACTAATTCACCAGATGCGATTGAGTTGAATAAATTGGGTGCGTTGAGTATAATCAACGACTCAGAAGATTTATATTTTTGGCTTTCAGATATGATAAATGATGTAGAGAAAAGAAATAAAATTGGTAAGATTTCTAAGGATTATGTTTTTAATGCCTGCGGCTCAAGCGATACAATATTAGATGAGATCCTTTCAGATTATGATTTCAGTGTTTAAGATTTATTATGGAAATATTTAAAAACATATCTCTCAAAAATTATAATACTTTCGGTATTGATGTAAATGCAGAATATTTTGTTTCTATCAATTCAAAAGATGACTTAAAAGAATTGCTTTTATCAGATGTTTATCTAACCAAAAAACATTTCATACTTGGCGGAGGTTCAAACGTTTTATTTACTAAAGATTATGATGGTTTGATAATTCATGTAGATATTAAGGGAATAAATATAGTTGAGAAAAGCGATGATTATGTTATTGTAGAAGCAGGTGCAGGGGAGACTTGGGATGACTTAGTCAGATATTGTGTAGGAAACAAATTTTACTGCATTGAAAATTTAGCTTATATACCCGGCAAAGTCGGAGCCGCTCCTGTGCAGAATATTGGGGCTTATGGAGTGGAACAAAAAGATTGTTTCTATTCACTTACAGGTTTGCATTTAATAACTTCAGAAATTACTAAATTGAATAAATCCGAATGTAAATTTGCGTACAGGGATTCAATTTTCAAAAATGAACTTAAAGATAATTTTGTAATTACAACTGTAAAATATAAACTTTCACTGAAAAAAATATTCAATACGTCGTATAAAGAGTTGGAAAAAGAATTAGCTGTTATTGGAAAAGAGGATTTAGAAATTGGGGATATTTATAATTGTGTCGTAGCATTAAGGAAAAGAAAATTACCTGACCCTGCAATAATCGGCAATGGAGGTAGTTTCTTTAAAAATCCTGTTATAGAAATTTCAGAATATGAAAAGTTGAAAAAGCAATTTCCATCAATACCGGGTTTTGTTGCAGACGAAAATAGAATAAAAGTTTCTGCAGGCTGGCTGATAGAGCAATGCGGATGGAAAGGTAAAAGAATAGGCGATGCAGGTGTTTTTGATAAACATGCATTGGTGTTAATTAATTACGGGTATGCTTCAGGGAAAGATATTCTTAAATTAGCTAAAGAAATTTCTAATTCTGTTTTTAATAAATTTGGTCTGAATTTGGAAAAAGAAGTAATAGTATTGGGTAAACAATAATTATTTGTGATTTAATATTGATAAAAATCTATGGATGAACAATTTATAATGCCGCTTCGGCAGGACTTGCTTTACAGGGAAATCGAAGAAAATGGGGAGAAATATTTTACACTTATTGACCCTAAAGGTTATGTTTCACAGCAGGTCATCATGCCCCTTCCGGCTTTACCTCTTTTGCTGCTCGCAAAAAAGAAACTTACAAAAGATGAACTGTATTCGGCAATAGTCAAGGAAACTACTGATGCAATTGATATTGAACCCATATATCAACTATTCGAATATCTCGATTTTGCAGGCTATCTCGATTCACCGAGATTTCAATTCATCAAAGAAGATGTTGATTCTTATATAAACTCTCCAATTAGACCACCGGTTTGTGCAGGTAGTTCTTATTCTGATGACATTGAAATTTTAACAGGTGAACTTACAGATATTATAAATTCATATACTGGAGATGGCATTGCTCCTGATTCAAAAGGTATTATCGTTCCTCACATAGATTTCAGAATTGGTGAAGGAGCTTATAAAACTTATTCGGCGGGTTATCAATCAATCAAAAATTCGGAAGCAGATTTAATCGTGATTTTCGGTACTGCTCATTATGGCTTTACGGATTTATTTATGTTTACAGAAAAAGATTTTCAAACTCCGCTTGGTATAGCAGAAACAGATAAAGAATTACTACATGAGTTGAAAATCAGGCTGCCTTTCGATATGACTTTTGACGATATGACGCATAGACACGAACATTCAATCGAGCTTCAGACAGTTCTTCTCCAGCATGTGTTCAAGGGTAGAAATTTTAAAATATTACCTGTGCTTTGCGGTTCATTTCAAAAATTTATAAATGAAAAACAATCTCCTTCTGAAGCTCAAAAATATAAATTGGTTTTGGAAAAATTAGAAGAGGCAATAAATCATTTAGGTCGAAAACCATTATTTATCGCAAGTGCGGATATGGCTCACATCGGGCGAAAATTCGGGGATGACTTCGATGCTGAAACAGAATTAACAAGCTTAGCTGAAGAAGATAAAATACTTTTATCCAGCCTTGAGAAATGCGAGCCTGAAGAATTTTATACAACTATATCAAATGTAGAAGATAAAAGAAGGATATGCGGTTTATCACCTATATATTCACTTTTACAAATCCTAAAACCTCAAACAGGAAAATTTCTGAATTACCACCAATGGAACGAAGCAGAAACTAAGTCGGCAGTATCTTTTGCCAGCGTGGCGTATTATAAATAAATATTCTTTCTTGTTCCAAAGCTGGAGCAACCAGCCAGTAGATGTTCAACTCCTACGGAGTTGTGAGGCACAAAGTAGTTATAGAGTTACAAACGTACAACATCTACGATGTTGATTTTTCAATTTTGGAACAATCCAAAGAAATCATAAAGTTGAGTTTTCAAAAAAGGAACAATCTCATAGAGATTGAACATTTGTAACCTGAATCACCCCCGCCACCATCACAATCCCGTAGGGATTGAACATTGATGCGGCTAATCCTTTTTACAAAGCCGCTGAAGCATTTATATTTTTGTGAATTTGAAATATTGATTACCGATTCTTATAAAATATATCCCTTTTGTAAGACCGCTCACATCAATGCTATTCTTTAAATCGGTTTCTATTACAATATTACCTAATATAGTCATTATCTGAACTTGTTTGTTTATATCAGATAATTGATATTCAATGAATAAATAATCAGTAACTGGATT
>JBEKWK010000306.1:0-4581 GCA_049513175.1 FCB group bacterium | reverse complement strand
CAGGAAATGATTCAGACTTTTGCTAACCACTGGAATATTGAATATAATTTCGATAAACTTGAAGCTGAACGCAAACAAAGCACAGATAACAGGTTTGTCAGACTGAGAAAAATAGTTCATAATTATTTGGAAAGCGAACCGCCAAGCGAACAGGTAGCTCAATTGAAAGATATGATTACTGCTATGATAAATGCCGATGATAAGGTTACCGATGAAGAAGCTCTTATCAGTTCGGAAATTCTTCCTATGATAGAAAATCATCTTAATGCAAATAAAGATACAAAAAGATATGATGTAATAATAGTTCCACAGAATCCTACTCATGATGAATTAATTAAAGAATTGATTCCAACGGCTGAAAAGGTACAGACTGCAGGCGGCTTGGCATATTCTATTGGCAGCTATTACTCTTTGAGATATGCCAAAATAATGTGCGACAAATACCGTGAATTCAACTTATTTACAATTGTGTTCCCGCCTGAGGAGATGTTTGCAATAAATAAGAATTGATGTTGAATTTTGGGGAGAGGTTACTTCTCCTTTGAATATAAATAATTCAATATGTAGAAAGAAAGCATAAATTACTTTATAAATAATAATTATTAAAATTTGAAATAAAATGAAACCATTTATTATTATTTCAGTATTTATTTTACTTTTTACTGCTTCCACCCTAAAGCCACAGGAAAGGCTTCATTTAATTACCATGCCCAATGATAGTTCCATTTTGGTAATTGTAATTTCGGAAAACAGGGATTCAGTTTTAATTAAGCATTTGGACGATACTCAAAAATGGTATAACTGGAACGATATAAAATGGTATGATTTTGCAAGAATGGAATATGTAAAAAATGCCTCAGATTTAAAACCTATTCGTGATATTGCATACAAGTTAACTGATAAGAACGGAGATGTATACTATGGCATGATTATAAAAGATACAAGTAATTATATGATTTTTTTGACTCTGACAGGTTATAGGATCTTCAAAAAAACTAATATAAACAAAATTGAAATTTATCCTGTTGAAATAAGAGACCATTGGCTTTGGGAAAGAGAACCATGCGATGACAGGCTAATCTTAAGTCATAATGGGAAAATTCCCAAAGCAGGCACATTTGATTTATCTTTTAATGAATTGATTATTATGGGATTTTTTGGCTATTCAATCACTGATTGGTGCCAGGTGAGTCTTCAAACAGGAACTTTTATAAAACCATTAGGGCTAAACATAAGGTTTGGAAAAGAATTAGTTAAAAATTTACATTCATCAATCGGGATATTAAACTTTTTAAATAATAATGAAGTTTTAAAATATAAATTAGATGGAAAGTTTACCTATAATAATGCTGTTGTAAATTATATAAATACTTATCAATTTAGAAATGTTGCATTAACCGGAGGCATATATATGCCTGTTTATACTAATAATTATAATACTGAACCTTTTGTAAAATTATTTAGTAAAGGGAAACCTGCTTTTACATGTGGTTTCAACTGGAGACCAAATTTTTTGATGTCGTTCATAAATGAAAATATATTTGCAGAACAAAATTATTTTTCCATTGCAGTAAGATTTGGTTATGGGGGTTTCTATATGGATGATGCGGTAATTTATATTGATAGGGGTATTTATACAAATTTTCTGTGGTTTAATAAGTATAATAAAACATTTTTGTTAAATATGTTTAATATTGGATTCAGTTTTTAAATGAATTTTTTATTAAAGATTTCTTCTCAACACAATTGATTTTATAACAAACCAATAAAAATAATTTAGGAAAAGTCAAGCTGAATGCCGAAATTTGCAGTCCAAATTCGAAGAAGAAAAATATTTTTAAAAATAATTTGGTACATAAAAATAATATTCGTAATTTTGAAGTCCCTGAAAAATGGGATATGAAGTTCATTGAAAATTTAGGTGAGAAACATCATATATGTTTCTGAGGAAGAGCCAAAAAAAATATAATAAGTTGTTGTAATAAATAATACCGAGTCATGAAGAACTCGTGAAGTAGTATAACGACCCAAAAAATTTCGGTAAGATTTAAAGTGCAAATGGTGGATGCCTTGGCACAGAGAGGCGATGAAGGACGCGATTACCGGCGAAACTCTTCGGGGAGCTGGAATTAAGCATTGATCCGAAGGAATCCGAATGGGGTAACCCATACAGAGTAATATCTGTATTTCCGAAAGGAAGCAAACCCGGGGAAGTGAAACATCTCAGTACCCGGAGGAAAAGAAATCGAATGAGATTCCCTGAGTAGTGGCGAGCGAAACGGGAAGAGCCCAAACCTCGATGCATGCATCGGGGGGTTGTAGGACCATTCACAAACCTGAAAGATAGATAGCAGAACGGCATGGAAAAGCCGGCCAAAGAAGGTGACAGCCCTGTAAGCGAAATTTATTCTAAGGCGAGTGGTATCCTGAGTACCGCGGAGCAAGTGGAATTCTGCGGGAAGCTGCCCGGACCATCGGGTAAGGCTAAATACTCCTCTGTGACCGATAGTGAACCAGTACCGTGAGGGAAAGGTGAAAAGAACCCTTAAGAAGGGAGTGAAAAGAATCTGAAACCGCTTGCATACAAACGGTTGGAGCGAGTTCCAGTCCTTCGGGATTGGAATAAGTGACAGCGTGCCTTTTGTTTAATGAGCCAACGAGTTGCTCGTTACGTGCAAGGGTAAGACTCTAAGAGTCGGACCCGCAGCGAAAGCAAGTCTGAATAGGGCGATTGAGTACGTAGCGGCAGACGCGAAACCGTGTGATCTATCCATGGTCAGGATGAAGCGTAGGTAACACTACGTGGAGGTCCGAACTAGTGTGGGTTGAAAACCGCTTGGATGAACTGTGGATAGGGGTGAAAGGCCAATCAAACTCGGTTATAGCTCGTACTCCCCGAAATGTTTTTAGGAACAGCCTTGTATTAGTGTACCGGAGGTAGGGCGCTGATTGGGCTAGGGCCATTACAGTGGTACCAACCCCAGATAAACTACAAATTCCGGATACATGTTGTACAGGAGTGAGGCGGTGAGGGATAAGCTTCATTGCCGAGAGGGAAAGAACCCAGACCAACGACTAAGGTCCCCAAGTAAATGCTAACAGATAAAGGATGTTGCGTTGCTGTAACAGCCAGGATGTTGGCTTAGAAGCAGCCATTCATTAAAAGAGTGCGTAATAGCTCACTGGTCGAGCGACGCAGCGCTGATAATACCCGGGACTAAGCATTTCACCGAAGTCATGGATTCTAATTTATTAGAGTGGTAGGGGAGCATTGCGTATGCGGCGAAGGTGTGGCGTGAGCCGTGCTGGAGCGTACGGAAGAGCAAATGTTGGCATAAGTAACGATAATTCAGATGAGAATTCTGAACGCCGAAAATCTAAGGTTTCCTAGAGCTCTGTTCGTCATCTCAGGGTTAGTCGGCCCCTAAGGCGAGGCCGAAAGGCGTAGTCGATGGGAATCAGGCAAAATTAAAATATTCCTGAACCACCAAAAGTGTTAACCGCAGGGACGCAGTAGTAAAGCTGCACCGGATTAATGGCTATTCCGGCGTAGTGTAGCACACTGCCGAGAAAAGCTGCGGGTATTACTCAGGTGACCGTACCGTAAACCGACACAGGTAGATGGGTTGAATATACTCAGGCGCGCGAGTGAGTCGCGGTTAAGGAACTCGGCAAATTAACCCCGTAACTTCGGGAGAAGGGGTTCCCGACGAAAGTCGGGACGCAGTGAAATGGCCCAGGCGACTGTTTAACAAAAACACAGCACTCTGCTAACTCGTAAAGAGGATGTATAGGGTGTGACACCTGCCCGGTGCCGGAAGGTTAAAAGGAGAGGTTAGCAGCAATGCGAAGCTTTGAATTGAAGCCCCGGTAAACGGCGGCCGTAACTATAACGGTCCTAAGGTAGCGAAATTCCTTGTCGGGTAAGTTCCGACCTGCACGAATGGTGTAACGATCTGGGCACTGTCTCAACCGCGAGCTCGGTGAACTTGTGGTACCGGTGAAGACGCCGGTTACACGCACATGGACGGAAAGACCCCGTGCACCTTTACTGTAACTTACTATTGAGTTTGGTTGCAGCATACGTAGGATAGGTGGGAGGCTACGAAGCGGGACTTGTGGGTTTCGCGGAGCCAACGGTGAAATACCACCTTTGTTGTAATTGGATCCTAACCCGGAGAAGTGGATTCTCGGGGACAGTGGTAGGCAGGCAGTTTGACTGGGGCGGTCGCCTCCTAAATTGTAACGGAGGCTTACAAAGGTTACCTCAGCACGGTCGGTAATCGTGCTTTGAGTGCAAAGGCATAAGGTAGCTTAACTGCAAGACAAACAAGTCGAGCAGGAGCGAAAGCTGGTCTTAGTGATCCGGCGGCACTGTATGGAAGGGCCGTCGCTCAAAGGATAAAAGGTACGCCGGGGATAACAGGCTGATCTTCCCCAAGAGTTCACATCGACGGGAAGGTTTGGCACCTCGATGTCGGCTCATCGCATCCTGGGGCTGGAGAAGGTCCCAAGGGTTTGGCTGTTCGCCAATTAAAGCGGTACGTGAGCTGGGTTCAGAACGTCGTGAGACAGTTCGGT
>JBEKWK010000305.1:0-4581 GCA_049513175.1 FCB group bacterium | reverse complement strand
TGAAGGATAATGGGCTGGCTCTTGTTACAGATGATTCGGAATATTCTGAACTGATATTATCGGATGTGAAAACAGAAAAAAAATATTTTGTAGGGCGAACTGCTCTTGCCGATATAAAAATTTCAAATGAGAGTAACAGCATTTTATCTTCTAATTTCTCACTTGATTTTATTGGCAAAATTCCTAAAGCGAACAGAGGTTCTATTGAATTTCAAACTTCTTTGCTTGGAAATTTCAATATTGATAATTGTGCTTTTGCAGCAGGCACAGCTTATTTGATGGGCATTGATAAAAATGCAATACAAACCGGTCTTCAAAAAACTCATGTTGCACCCGGAAGAATGCAAAAAATATTATTGAAAAATGGTGCAATCGGAATTGTTGATTATGCTCATTCACCCGATTCTTTGGAAAAAGCTTTACAGACTTGTAAAGAGTTTATTACTTCAAGTAAAATTGAAAACAGTAAATTAATTTGTGTATTTGGATGTGGGGGAGACCGGGATAAATCAAAGCGTCCCATCATGGGAAAAATAGCAAGTTCGATTGCAGATTTAATAATTATCACTGATGATAATCCGAGAACCGAAAAATCTATGGATATAATAAATGAAATTTTTGAAGGAATAATTACTGAAGATAAGGAAAGAGTTGTTGCCATTCCCGACAGACACGAAGCAATTAAATATGCTGTCAATTCATCAAAAGAAAATGATATAATTTTAGTAGCAGGCAAAGGGCATGAAACCTACCAGGTAATCGGCACTGAAAAATTTCATTTTGATGATGTGGAAGAATTGGAAAAATATGCTTGAACTTTTCAAAAAGGATTACAATTATACAATCCTGATACCATGCTTAAGAATTTCTTTAACAAATAAATTATCAGGTGTGAAATCTTCCGGACGATAAGTAATTGGAGAAATACTGCTATCTACCTTCAGACCTGCATCTAATAACCGAAGATTGTCATTATATCGGGACCCCTGAAAATCCTTAGAAACCAATGCTATATCAATGTCGCTAAATTCAGTATGTTTACCAGTCGAATAAGAGCCGTACAGGTATGCTTGTTCTATGTGAATATTTTCATTTTCAATTTCATTCAAATATCTTTTAATTTTTTTTATTATTTGAGCAGGGATTTTAGCCATAAGAATTGCTCCTTTATTTTAGTAAAATTATCATTAGTAAAATCTTTTGTACAAATTTTATGAAAATCGCTTTTATATTCTGAATACCTTGCTTCAATATTAAATGTATTAACAATAGCATAAAATTTATCTTGTTCCTTTTCTAATTTTATTCCTGCATATTGAGCAAGTTTTACCAAATCGTGTATCCTTGGAGGCATTTCTTCCTTATTTTGTATATAAAGAGCTTTTAAAGCTTTTTCAAGAATCAAATGACCAATAAATAAGCACCAGTCATAATTACCAGAAACAAATAAATTTTCGGATGCTGTCAAATCACTTTCAGCACTATCAATCCAAAATTTAATTTGTTCTTTTATTGTCATCTGTTGATTATTGTACAATTTTTAATATTTATAAAACTAATTCAAATATAATATATTTTCGGGTTTCCAAAAAAATAATATTTCTTATAGTTAATACCTTTGGGTATTGGTGAGCAAAAAAATTTCATTTTGATGATGTGGAAAAATTGGAAAAATATATTTAAAGATTATTTATCAATTTATATTCTCCGCACTATTCTAATTGAATTTCATTGAACCCTGAATTTCTTTGCCCTGTTTCTTCTATATAAAATAATTACGTATATTGAAATGTAAAATAGAAAACTAAAAATCCGTATAACTGTAATACTGTTTATACCTATATCAATATGAAATTCATACTCATTACACATAATTAAGAAGATACCAGGTAAATAAGATACATAAAAAAATAAAAATAATAAGACCCTAAAAAATTCAAATAAAATATCAATAATATAATTAGATGAATTAATATAGAATATTTTTTCAAAAAAATAAAATATACTAAAAATATCTAAAAAGTGTAATTCGCAGGCAATTAGAGAAGGAATAAAGCCCAATATAATATATTTATCCTTAGGTTTAATAGGTATTTTTATCATTTACTACTTCCAGATAATAATTATACTAACAATTTATAATGCTTTTTCAACTATTAATTACTTTACTCTCCCCACCACTCCAACTGCAATTCACTGAAAACTGAATTTCTTTGCTTTGTCTCTTCTATATATTTTTTATCAATTTGCGATAAATCTGTAGTGTCAGCATATTTCTCGGAAAGGTCGCAGAGTTTATTGAAGTCGGAATGATGGAATAAAAATCTTTGCTCCGAATAATCTTTTGCGGATTCTGTGTGAATTAAAAACTGCCAGTCTGAAGATTGCAATAAGATAAGTTCTCTCAATGCCTGTGTTAAAATATCTCTTTGAATTGGCTTTAAAGTTTCGGGAGGAAATTTCAACAATAAATTATTCAACCTGAGTTCATCATTATAGATGGATTCCCATGTCCATTTGTTACTGTCATTACTCCAGACATCATGATTATTATTTTCTCCCCAGGAGCCTTCAGGCAAAAGCATGACTTCGTGTGGGTCGGTTTTGAAAAGCTGTTCCGATGCGGTTGCCGGTTTCACGTAAGGAGAATGTTCCAGTCCCCTGAGCAATGACCTGATAAATTCCGGTCCTTCAAACCACCAATGCCCGAACAATTCCGTATCAAAAGGTGTGCATAAAGTACCGAAGCGGTGCGTTTCATTGTTATGATAATTCAGAGTGTTTTCTATGTGATGAATAAAATGATTCGTTTGCAAATCAATTTTTTCCCAAATCCAATCAGGATGATAAAGCAGTTTATACATCATGTCTGCCTTGTGGTCTGTAACGCGCCAATATCTCAACATCGAGGCTAAATGCTTTTTATGAAAATCCAAATAATTCGGTTCGCCGGGATAGCCCACCGAGCCGCTCCATACCTGCATTGCTATATCTCTGTGCCGTGTAAACACTGCCGCAGTTCCATATTCAATTTTTTCGCTGGAGCTGACGATAAACGGATTCAGGCTCATTCTTGTAAAACTCCAGGGCATCGGCTTATAAGAAGGAGTATTGACAGATATAAACTTTTCTTTGTTAGAATCAATAAAAACTCCGAGAGGATTTGCACGGTCAGTCAGATTCTGGTCTGTGAAAAAATATTCTATTCCATATTTTGCGAGAAACTGTTCAATCCCCGGTCTCAATTTTACAATATTAAATGGGGAGACAGGTATAAGAGATTTCCAGTCGTAAGATGGTCTGTAAGCACATTCGGGAAGCCAGATACCACGCGGCTCCCGTCCAAAATGCTTTTTGTAATTTTCCTTAGCAAGATGTACCTGCAAATCTATGCTTTTATCATAACCGAGCAAAGGCAGGTATCCATGAGTAGCTCCGCATGTTGCTATTTCGATTGCCCCTTCGTCCTGAAGTTTTTTTAATCCTCCTACAATTGAAGAATTATATCTATAAATGAAATCATTTTTTCTGTCATCATACCATTTCTGCCAGTATTGAGTCAGGTAAATATGATGAGGGTCATATCCCCAATCGCGGAATTGCTTTTCATCATTTGCCGCCGATTCAATTTTTTCATCGCAATATTTTTCAAATATAATTTTGAAATCGGGATGTTCAAGTTGTTCACAGAGTATAGGAGAAATATCGAGAGTAACTTTGGGTATGATATTTTCACTCATCAAATCGTTGAACACATTAAGTAGAGGGATATAACATTCAGCAACCGCTTCATTCAGCCAGTCAACTCCATGAGGCGATTTCCCATGATGAAGTACAAAAGGCAGATGTGTATGTAATACTAATAAATAATTTCCGGAATGCATTTTCTTTTAATTAAAAATTTAAAATTAAGAATTAAAAATTGAAGGAATAAAATTATAATAACTAATGGGAAGTCATTCTGAGCGAAGCGAAGAATCCAGACAATTTTAGATTTAAGATTCTATATTTACGATTATTAAAATTGAATCTAAAATCGTCAATCTAAAATCGTACATAAATTTAGATTCTTAACTGCACTTATTTTCGTTCAGAATGACATATTGTATTAATTCACAGTAGGTGTACCGGGCATTGGAGGAAAAATATTCTGGTTCGCATCCAATTTAATTTCACCATACTGATGTTCGAATTTCATAATATTTTCCGTTAATGCTCTTTGCAACAACTTCGCATGCTGTGGTGTCATAATAATTCTTGCATGCACCTTTGCTTTCGGAACACCCGGCATCACTCTTGTAAAGTCAATAACAAACTCAGCAGGAGAATGTGAAATGATAGCTAAATTTGAATAAATTCCTTCTGCTTCTTTTTCACCAAGTTCAATATTTATCTGCTGTGGTTTTGGTATTTCCTGATTTTTATCTGACATAATTTTTCTTATCCTAAAAATAAATAAATCTAAAACTATTATAATTATTTTGTTCTGTATTTTTCTGCATTGTCCATAGCTGCTTTCATTTTTTCAGGCATTTTATTGTCCCCATAAATTTTCACCATGTTTAAATAATATTGCTCTTT
>JBEKWK010000304.1:0-4586 GCA_049513175.1 FCB group bacterium | reverse complement strand
TTATTATCAGTTTACAAATAAAGGAGTTTTTATGAGTTTATTAGTTGGGCACAAAGCACCGGCTTTTAAGAATAAAGCAGTTGTTGGTGGTGATGCATTGAAAATGACGCAGGATAATGCTTTTAAAATAATTTCATCAGATGATTACAAAGGTAAATGGTTAGTTCTTTTCTTTTATCCACTTGATTTTACATTTGTTTGTCCTACTGAAATTGAAGAGTTCGGAAAAAATTATGAAGAATTTAAGAAATTCAATTGTGAGGTTCTTGCCTGCTCGACAGACAGTCATCACTCACACTTAGCCTGGAGAACGCATATGCCTTCACTAAGAAATTTACCTTTTCCAATGCTTGCCGACTTTACAAGAGAAACTGCAAGGAATTATGAAATTCTAAAAGAGGAAACAGGTTATGCTTTGCGTGGTTTATACATTATTGACCCTGAAGGTATATTACAATATTCAGTTATTCATCCGGAGGATGTCGGTCGTAATACAAAGGAAATTCTTAGGGTAGTCAAGGCTTTACAAACTGGGGAGAAAACCCCATGTAATTGGGAAGCAGGACAGAAAACATTGGATTAATTGTTTACTGATACTAAAGATAAACATAAATCAAAAAATATATTAATTACAAGAATATTTAAGAAAAAGGGATATTACCTATTATAGGTAGTATCCTTTTCAATTTCATTTTAATAATAATAAATTATTGTGTATAGCTTATTGCTTATTAAATTTGTAAAGTTTAATAATTTAAAATTTTAAATGCTCACTACTTTACAAATAAATAATTTTGCACTAATTGATTCTCTTGAAATAGAATTTACCAAGGGATTGAATATAATTACCGGTGAAACTGGTGCAGGTAAATCAATTATAGTTGATGCTTTGATGGTTTTACTCGGTGAGAGAGCTTCCCCGGACTTGATTCGAGAAGGGGAGAATAAAGCTGTAATAGAAGGATTATTCCTGCTTCAAAAAGGTCATCCTGTTTTAGATATTATAAAAGAAAATGATATTGATTCTGATAAAAATGAATTGCTGTTAAGAAGAGAATTATTGAGTAAAGGGACATCCCGTTGCTTTATCAATGATACTCCTGTTCAGGTGAATTTATTAAAAAAAATCGGGGATAATCTTGTTGATTTCCATGGTCAGCATGACCACCAATTATTATTAAATAAAGATGTCCATATCGGAATACTTGATATTTTTGCAGATACAAAATTATTAAAGAAAAAATATTCAATAATATATCATGAACTTAAAGATTTAATTAACCAATATACTATTTTAACTGATAGAGAGAATAGTTCTAAAACAAAAGAAGAATCCCTGAAATTTGAATTGAAGGAAATAACAAAGGTAAATCCTGTTGCCGATGAAGATGATTTGCTTGAAAAAGAATTAAAAATAAAAGAAAATTCCGAACTTCTTTACAGTCAAACATCTGAATTACTTAATATATTACAAAACGAGGAATCATCGGTACAAAAAGGAATTATCCAATCCATAAAAATACTAGATAATCTAAAGCAGATTGAGCCTGAATTTGATATATTTTATAATGAATGTAAAACGATAAATGTTACCCTTAATGAGATTATAAAATTTACTTCTGATTATAATTCAAATATAGATTTTAATTCGGAAAGACTTGAAGAAATCAGAGAAAGACTTCAGGCATTAAAGGGGCTAAAAAAGAGGTATGGTTCTATTGCTTCTGCTTTAGATAGATTAGAAAAATTGGATAAAGAACTTTTATTAATCGAAAATCTTGATGTAGAAATTGAGAGAATAAAAAATAATATCAAGAATAAAAAAATTGAATTAGGCTCTATCGCATTAGAATTATCGAATAAAAGACATAGTGGTGCAAAGATTTTTGAAAATAAGATAGTAAATACACTTAAATCTCTTGGAGTTGAATCTGCAATTTTTCGTGTTTTAATCAATAAAGAGGAAATTGAATCTGGTAATTCCACCTTAAATAAAATTTCAGTGCTAATTAATGGGAAAGAATATCCTGCTTTTTTTGATGGTGTAGATATCATTGAATTTTATATTTCTACAAATAAAGGTGAAATCCCTAAACCACTTATACAAGTTGCATCCGGAGGAGAAATTTCAAGAATTATGCTTTCAATTAAAAGCATAGTAGCTAATTCTGGTGAGCTTCCGATTTTAGTATTTGATGAAATAGATATTGGTATAAGCGGGAAAATTGCCAGAAAGGTCGGACTTACTATGAAGAATCTCGGTCTTGCTCATCAGATTATAGCTATAACTCACCTCCCACAAATTGCTGCACTTGCAGACAGGAATATTTCAGTTAAAAAAATTGTTAAAAAAGATAGAACTATTGTGACTGCTCTCGTATTAGACATGAAAGATAAAGTAGAAGAAATAGCCAAATTATTAAGCGGAGAAAAAATAACCGAAATATCTTTAAAAAGTGCTAAGGAGTTGATGAATTTGGAAAATTAAACACACTTTAACACATCTTTTGTATTTTAAATCAAAAATTATTCAATCAATCTATTTTGCAAAATTCATTGTTCAGATGATTTATTATCAGCATTCGATTTTTTAAAATAAAACCTTCCTTTAATAAATGACCATGTAATTACAATACCGACACCAAAAAAAGATGATAATATAAAACCAAGAAGAAGCATCATTTTCCTGCTTGGTGCCGAACGTTCCTGTGGTTGTACCGCCTTATCGAGAAATTCTACAGTAATCACATCACTTTCTTCCTGTATAGCTTCCTGAAATTTTTGGGTTTCAAGATACATATTGACCTGAAGGAGAATTTTTTGGTCTCTAACTAAGTTTGTATATTCTTTGAAAAGTTTTGGGACTTCATTTAATGGAATGGAAAATTTATCACCTGAAACAAGACCACCGGATTGGATTCTGTTATATTGATTCTGCAGTTGGTTAACTCTTTTTTTATAAGTCAGAACTTTTGGTGAACCGGGGTCGAAGTCTAATTCAGCTAGGTTCAAATCTATCTGTGCCATTGATATTTCGGAGCCTATATGTACTGCATTTTCAAGTATTGCCTTTGTCTGCTCATCGAGTGCAAGTACTTTATTGCTATTTTGAAATGATTCAAGTGCAGAATCAACCGAGTCAAGTTTGAGTTTATTTTCATTCAAAACATGTTCTATGAAAATCCTTTTCCTTTTAGCTTTTGAGACATTCTTAATTCGGTTAATAAAATCCAACCCCTCAATAGCGGTATTAGCCATCAAAGCCGATAACTCAGCAGCAGTATTTTTGTCCTTTTCACTTGGGAAATAACCTGTAGTCATTGTAGTAGAAATTACCATTAATCCTGTTCTTTTTACCTGCACATCTATATTATTTATTATAGCATTATATAAAGATTCATCATCAATATTCTTAAATTGAGGATAATTTTTAAGTTTACATTTATCCACAATATATTTTGCAACTTCACGGCTTTTAACGATTTCGCCAAGTAATTGGATTTTATTACCCTGATTTATACCGGGTAAAGATACTCCCCCGGATAAGTTTTGCAAATAGCTTGATAGTCCACTGTGACTCTCAGTATCGTCAGGAGGTAAAACTGTTGCTGTCGCCTCATATTCAGAAGGTAGAACAAAAGATAGAACTAAAGTTAATAGTAATATTGAAATCACAAATAAAAAGAGAAATTTCTTATGTAGTAAACATAGCTTATAAACAAGATTGATTGTTAATTCTTCCATCTGTGTTGAAGGTCCTTTTATTATTTTTATCATAATTTTTTTAAAGAAGGTATTTAAAAATAAAATTATCACAATCTGCGTAATGCAATCATAACGCCCAGGATGGTTACAATCTGAGCCACAACTGTAAGGGTTGTAGAAAATACCTCAAAAAATGTGACTTCTGATTTAGGAGGTACAAGTATATTATCTCCAGGCTCAATTACATAATTCATATTTTTAGCAAGGAACTGTTCACCTCTTGATTTTACAATCAAGGCTTCACTTTCATCAGCTCTGAAACCAAAACCACCGGCAAGATTTATATAATCCATATAATTGTAATTAGGATTATAAATTACCAAACCGGGATTATTAACACGTCCTTGTATATTTATATAATTTTTTTGATGTGGAACAAATATTGAGTCTTCATCTAATACAAAAATATTTTGTTCGGAATTTTTATCATTGATTATTTTTCTAAAGTCGAGTGCCATAAGGCCCTTTTGTTCTGATATCCTAGATTGGTAATACCTTTGTTCATTTTTAGACATTTCAGTATAGGGAATACTACTAAGGCGTTGCATTTCCCTATCTCTTTTTTCTATTTCTTTCTGCCTAATTAGTAATGAACCCTCTATTGAAGCTTCATCAGTAAATCCACCTGCTCTTTGAAGTAAATCCCCTAATTTTGTATCATCTTTGTTTATAGCATATGTCCCCGGAAATTTGACTTCACCTGTAATTACAACTCTTCTTTGGTTTATCCAATTCGGAATTTGTCTTACAAAGACTCTGTCACCTGATTCTAAAGGGAAATCTCCCGGTAACTTATTTGAGGAATCCATCAGTTCACGCCA
>JBEKWK010000303.1:0-4593 GCA_049513175.1 FCB group bacterium | reverse complement strand
AGCTGATGCAGGTGACCATTGGAATTGGATGCCAATACAAGATATTACAGTTTCAGGAGGCTCAGGAAGTGTAAGTATTACATCTCCTGTTGGTGGAGAATCATGGTGTAAAAGTACTTCTCAAAACATTACCTGGACTTATTCAGGAATATCTAATGTCAAGATAGAACTCTCTACAGATGGTGGTTCATCATTCCCGACTACACTAATAGCCAGTACTGCTGCTTCAGCACAAAGCTGGTCATGGAGCATCCCATCAAATCAAACTACATGTACTACTAATAAAATCAGAATATCGGATGCAAGTAACCCATCAACTTCGAGCACAAGTCCCGGTAATTTTACCATTGCAGATGCGACAAATATAACTTCACAACCGCAATCCCTAACTAAATGTACAGGACAAAGCGCTGCATTCTCAATTTCTGCTACGGGTTCAAGTTTAACCTACCAATGGAGAAAAAACAGTAGCAATATATCGGGGGCAACTTCTTCTAATTATACAATTTCAAGTGTATCTTCAGGCGATGCTGCCAATTATGATTGTGTTGTAACCGGTGGATGCGGTTCCCCTGTAACGAGTAATCAGGCTACCTTAACCGTTAATACAAGTCCCTCAATTTCGCAGAATCCAAGTTCTCAATCTGTTTGCGAAGGACAGGCTGCATCATTTAGCGTCACTGCTTCCGGTACGGGATTAACATACCAATGGCGAAAAAATGGAACAAATATTACGAATGCAACTACATCAACCTATGCTATATCGAGTGTAGCTACTTCGGATGGAGGTAATTATGATTGCGTTGTAAACGGAACTTGTGGAAGTCCACAGACAAGTAACCAGGCAACTTTAACCGTCAATACCAAACCTAATATCACTCAAAATCCATCTAATCAGACTTTATGTGAGGGTCAGGCTGCATCATTTAGTGTCACAGCAACCGGTACAGGACTAAGCTACCAATGGAGAAAAAATAGTACAAATATAACGAATGCCACAACATCAACATATGCTATATCAAGTGTAGCTACAACCGATGCAGCAAATTATGATTGTGTTGTAAATGGTACTTGTAATAATCCACAGACAAGTAATCAGGCAACATTAACCATTAATAGTAATCCAAAAATTACACAGAATCCATCAAACCAGACATTATGTGAAGGTCAAGCGGCTTCTTTTAGTATAACGGCATCCGGTACAGGTTTAACATACCAGTGGAGAAAAAATAGTTCAAATATCCAGAATGCTACCACTTCGACTTATGCTATTGCGAGTGTTGCGTCTACCGATGCAGGAAATTATGATTGCGTTGTCAACGGAACATGCAATAGCCCGCAGACTAGTTCACAAGCGACCTTAACTGTAAATTCCGCTCCTAAAATTACTCAAAATCCTTCCTCTCAAACTCTATGTGAGGGTCAAGCTGCTTCATTTAGTGTAACTGCAACTGGAACAGGATTGACATACCAGTGGAGAATAAATGCGGTAAATATTCAGAATGCTACCACTTCAACTTATGCAATAGCAAGTATTGCTACAACAGATGCAGGTAATTATGATTGCGTCGTAAACGGAACCTGTAATAGTCCCCAAACAAGCAATCAGGCTGTATTAACTATAAATGCTAATCCAAAAATTACTCAAAATCCAATTACTCAGACAACTTGTGTAGGGCAACCGGCAGCTTTTAATATCGTGGCAACCGGTGCAGGATTAACATACCAGTGGAGGAAGAATGGAACAAATATTACCAATGCTAATGCCTCAAGCTATTCTATTCAAACAGCAACTACAAATGATGCAGGCAATTACGATTGTGTTGTAAATGGAACATGTAATAACCCTCAGACGAGTCCACAAGTGGCTTTAACCATAAGCGATTTGCCGACAATTTCACAGAACCCGATGTCTCAAACTGTTTGTGAGGGAAAATCGGTTTTATTTACAATAACAGCATCAGCCCCGGGTATCACTTACCAATGGCGAAAGAATAGTGTAAATATTAGTAATGCTAATGCATCGAATTATACTATTCAAAATGTTACATCAAACGATGCAGGTAATTATGATTGTGTAGTAAACGGAACATGTAATAATCCTACGACTTCATCTCCGGCTAACTTAACCATTAACTATTTGCCTAAAATCGTGCAACAGCCTAAAGATGTCTCTATTTGTGATGTAACTACTGCAACGTTTAAAGTCAGTGCAACCGGTTCAGCTATTCAATATCAATGGCGTAAAGACGGCATAATTATACCTAATCAAATTAATGATTCATTGGTAATTACAAACCTCGATATTAGCAAGAACGGTAAGTATGATGTTATTGTATCAGGTTCCTGTGAACCTTCTGATACATCAGTTTCTTGTTTGTTGAATTTTAATATGAAGCCTGTCATCACAAACCAACCTATGAGCCAGACTGTATCAGCCGGTACAGATATTGATATTAATGTTTCTGCATCAGGTAAGGACCTTACTTATAAATGGCAGAAAGACAATACGGATTTATCCGGACAAACTACAAACGATTTGCATATTCATGGTGCCAAAACTTTAGACGGAGGAGATTATAAATGTATCGTTACCGATGCATGTGGAAGTGTTACATCAAATGTGGCAACTTTGACAGTGTCTAACATTACTTCAGGACCTATATTAACCCTGACAAATTCTGCAGTTGACTTTGGAACAGTGATTGTAAACAACAAACAAGATACTGTAATTTCAGGCTTACTTAAAAATACCGGTACAAGTGATTTAATAATTTCAGATATCACATTTGTTCCTACGACTGATGAATTTTCTATAATCAATGAACCTTCACTACCATTGAGTATTAAAGCAGGTTCTTCAGTTGATTTAAGTATCAGGTTTAAACCTACTACTCAAGGTGTTAAAAATGTTGTAATAACATTTAAAAGCAATTCATCAACTACTCCAAATCTTAACCTGACAGGCACAGGAGGTCTGTTCAATCTGGTTGTTTCGCAATCAACCGTGAATTTTTATTCGAGTGATATTGGAATTCCCGTTACAAAAAATGTAACAATTCAAAACCAGGGGAATATTGATGTTGATATATCATTGGCAATAACAGGACCAAATGCAGAAAGATATAGCATTCAATCACCCAATTATTCCATTGATGACCTTATAAATCTGCCAAAGGATTCTTCTGTAATACTTGGTATCCAATTCAATCCCGGTGACAAAAATGAAGCTGATGCTCAACTTGAAATAAAGTCAGCACTTGAAACACAGCCTGAAATTATCAAGCTAATAGGAGCAATTTCTATTACTCCTGTCATTGAAGCAAATAATTTTATCAGCGAATTGAAAGTGTATCCTATTCCTGCCTCCAAAGAACTGAATATCGAATTCGGCATTCCAAAATCTGCATTGTTAGACATATTTATTTATAATATGAGAGGAGAACTTATAATGTCATTGGGTAGGTTCAATGTTGAAGCGGGTATGAATAAATTGACCTGGAACGGTTTGGACGAACCGGGGAATGTTCTACCTTCCGGTACATACAACCTATTAATAAGATCAATTAATTCTTACAAATCTTATATGTTCGTCATCTTAAAATAAATTCAAAGTAATTTAGTCTCTACACTTTGTAAAAAGTTAAATTCAAATTCACTTCTTCCCCCGATAAACCTCGGGGGAGAAGTGATATAATTTTTACAGTTTATAATATTCCTGCATTTATTTTAAACTATTGACAACAAGTAATACCACCAAGGAATTATTTTTTGGAATAATTTTGTTTATGGTTTCGTATTATTTATATTAATAATTTATGGGAATATTAAAATAAAAGGTAAATAAACTAAATTTGAAATAAATGTTAAGGAGAAAATCGAATGCGATTTAATTTAATTACCAATGTAAAATTTTTATCCTTTTTCCTAATTGGGGTATTAATAATCTATACGGCTTTTGCAAGTTCAACAGGCGCCCAAAATGAACTAACTTCTGCAACCTCTCATGGATGCAATTGCCACGACCCGGTTTCCAATAGTGAAACTACAGTATCCGTAGTCAGCTCAACAGGCTCATTCAACGTAGCCCCCGGTTCGTCAACTGATTTTACAATTACCGTTACAAATGCAACGGAAAAAAAGGCGGGGATAGATATAGCCGTTAAAACGACACAAACCGGGGAAACAGATATCGGGACTTTGACACCTAATGTGAGTACAGGTCTTAAACCTAATGGTAAAGAACTTGTCCATTACCAGCCAAAGCTTTTGGTCAATGGCAGTGCAAGTTTTCAGTTCACATGGAAAGCTCCAAACACACCCGGAACTTATTACTTAAGGGCTGTGGGGAATGCAGTTAACGGCGATGGCGATACTACCGGTTATTTAGACCATTGGAATTGGATGCCCGTACAACCTCTTAAAGTGGGAACAACATCAGTTACTGATTTTGAAAATAATGCTATAACTGGATTTTATGCTTTTCCCAATCCTGCATCAAACAATATAAACATTGAATACAGCCTATCAAACCCAACTACGGTAGATATATTTGTATATAATACGCAAGGGGTACTTATAAAGTCTTTAGGT
>JBEKWK010000302.1:0-4606 GCA_049513175.1 FCB group bacterium | reverse complement strand
TATATATCCATTCTAATGCCTGAAAATTTTCAAAAATATTTTTGCCGTTAATATTGGTAAAGGATGCAGTGAGACCTACGGAAGAGTCATAATATGTATTTACAAGAGATTTTATCCAATTTTGATTTACAACGCAATCAGCATCGGTCATCAGAATTATTTCTCCATTAGCAGTATTTATTCCGGCTTGTAATGCTCCCGGCTTTCCGGTTAAGTTTTTATTCTTATTATTTTCAGTAATGTTTACTATTTTTAGATTAACATGCACATTACTTAGTTGCCGGAGTATACCTAATGTATTATCCGTAGATCTGTCGTTTACTGCAATGATTTCATACTTATCAATTGGATAATTATTTTGAGATATTGAATTGATACATGCTTCAATATTATGTTCTTCATTTCGAGACGGTATAACTACAGAAACAAAGGGATAGTATTCTACCGAGAATGGAGGCAACGTTTTGCTTTTTTCAATATACATCCCCAGCACAAAAATTATTGCACGGGATATACAAATGAAAATGCATAAATAAAGAATAAATTCTAAAATCATAGTTTTTAAAAATTGAATTTTTAATTTATTTCAAAATAACTTTTAATTTTTAGGGTAAAAGAAAAATGAATAATATTTAACAATTCTTTAATTTCTTAAATTTTTTTTTAAACGATAAAAATAATTTTTATTTTGAAGGTATAAAATAATGAAATTTAATAAGCTATTGATAATTAATATACTTAATAAATTCATTATCGGATAATTTTTTGATTTTTTCAAGCGAAAATTTGATTTTTTCAAAAAAAAGTTAAAATTTTTTTAAAAAAAATGAGACTTTTTTCCGATTTCTGTGTCATTATGTATAGGAGAAAGTGACAAAATGAAAATAGTTTTAAAATTATCATTTGTACTTTGAAAAAATTTAAGTTGAGTTCTTTGAAAATTTAAATCCAAAATATTTTAAAATTTATGCATAAATCAGGAATAAATGTGGCTTAAAATTGAAAAGAACTTTGGCAAAGATGTAATATTTTATTATTTTAGAAAGATTATAACAGGTTTATTTTTATAATGTGAAAGTTCGGAAAAATATTTATGCAAATTAAAGATTCCAGAGTATTGGTTCTTGGAGGATGGGGTTTGGTAGGGTCGGCAATATGCCATAATTTAATGAAACATAAACCTTCGAAATTATTCGTTTCTTCTTTAAACAAAATTGAGTCCGAAGACGCTGTCCGTCAATTAAGAAAAGAATATCAAAAATTTGACCCAAAAATGTTTGTTCCCAAATGGGGTAATATTTTTACAAGAAAAGAATATGAAGAACTTTTTTGGGGCGATGTGTTAAGCAGTTCAAAGTCAAGAAAAATAGTTGTTGATGACATTTTTGATGAGTTAAATGAAGGCATACTGAAAAAATCCTCTTTATACACTCTAATTGCTGAATCGAAACCTGATATTGTTATTGATTGTATTAATACTGCAACCGCAATTGCATATCAGGATGTTTATTCTACGACAAGAGCAGTTAAATTAAGTATTGATAAAAATAATCTAAGCGAAGAAGTAGTCGAAAGATTAATGTCAAGCTTGTATATCCCGCAGTTGATAAGGCATGTTCAAATTTTATATCGCGGTCTGGTTGATTCAGGCACTACGATGTACATTAAAGTAGGTACAAGCGGTACAGGAGGAATGGGATTGAATATTCCCTATACTCATAGTGAGGAAAGACCTTCAAGGGTATTACTTGCGAAAGCTGCTGTTGCAGGTGCACAATCTTTATTGCTATTTCTTATGGCAAGAACTCCCGATGGTCCGATTGTTAAAGAGATTAAACCTACCGCAGCGATTGCATGGAAAAAAATCACTTTCGGTGATGTAATAAGAAAAGGAAAACCAATACCTCTTGTTGATATGCCTTTGAAAAATGCACACGGCATTGGAAATTCTTTTAGGTTCGATGACAATAAAGGAATGAATGATAGGGATGAGAATTTTAAATCCGTATTTATTGATACCGGAGAAAACGGAATATTTTCAAAAGGGGAATTCAAGGCAATTGGTTCATTAGGACAGATGGAAATTGTAACACCCGAAGAAATCGCAGAGTGTGTCGTATCGGAGATAGCCGGCGGAAATACAGGTCATGATATCATTCAGGGATTGGACGGTTTTTCTCTGGGACCATCATATCGCGGGGGCATGTTATTTAACTCGGCGATTCAAAGAATTGAGAGTTTGGAAAAGGAAAATAAGGTTAACAGTATTGCTTTTGAAATGCTGGGACCCCCGAGACTTTCAAAATTATTATTCGAATCACATATACTGAAAAGAATTGCAAAATCCATGAACAATGTTGCTTCATTTAAACCTGAGGCTTTATCGAATGAAGCATTGAGTCTTCTTGAAAATGACAAAGACATACGTTCACAGATGCTTTCTATTGGTCTTGTTGTATTGTTGCCTGACGGAAAAAAATATTTAAGAGGCAGGGATGTTAAAATTCCTGTAAGTAATAATCAAAAAGAAATTACAATTGGTAAAGATACTATTGATAAATGGTGTCAGGAAGGCTGGATTGATTTAAGGCCCGAGAATTTTAATAACTGGAAAAAAAGGATTAAAAAAATAATTGAACAAGCAAAATCAATATCCGAAAATGATTCAAGTTCAAGATTTACATACACTAAGGATTACTGGAACAATTTTTCAGATATAGACGAAGGTAAAATTGTAGGGTGGATTTTTGAGTATGAAGATAAAGGGTGGAGATTTAAACGATAATAACTTTTATTAATAAATTAAAAATTTAGTATGTAAATTATAATAAAATTAATTAAATTTGAATATATTGAAATTAAAAATAACTATTATTTAATAAAAAACATGTTGTACTATTTATTAAGGTGTTTTATGAAAAAATATTTCCTACTGCTTGTATTAGTATGCAGCCTGATTTTTACAGAGGCGGTTTTTGCTTCGGGTAAAAAGAGTCAGCTCGTTGATCCTCCGAACAACGGCGGTACATACTTCCAAAATACAAGCTATCCAATTAGTTTTAATGCAACCGGTGACAATGCTAGAACCAATGCGGCAATTACGACAGGATACTATTTCGTTGATAGTAAATGTACGGACTTGCCGACAAGCTGGCATCCAACATCGGCGGTATTAGACACCAACTTTGAAGCTAACAGGTGGGTGCGTATTGTGGCCGGACCACATATACTTCCTGAAACAAGCTGGCCAGCCGGTACTAACGGAATAAATGGATATTCATTTTTCCGTAGCTGGTATTCCGGTGTTCCTCAGGGAACAAGCGGGGATGCTACACTTGCTTTAACAGCCGGTCAGATTGGAGCAAATCCTGCCTGGTGCGAGTATTGGTTCGGATTTGATGCAAATGGTAATCCGAATAGTGTAGACACTGTTGATAATGCTTATGCAGGTCCAATACCAATAGGTGGCGGCGGCTTTGTATTTAACGGTGTACTTTATGATAGTTTTTATGTATCAACTAACGGTTTAGTTGCATTAACAAATAAAAGATATAATTATTCAAGCGGCTCGATTACACGTATTCCACCGGGAACAGGTGATGTGTATAATAGACAAAGCATGGATTGGTTTGACAGAGCTACTTCACGTTCGATATCCGTTTATGACGGTCAGGGTGGACAAACAGATGTTACACCGGATAATTATGGTTTTACCCAGGCAGTTTATAATGCAGGTGCTAATCCCCAAAATGCACCATATACGATTTTATCTACCGGTACAAGAGTTACTCAGGATTTGACGGGTTTTAATACCAGCGCGGCTATAATTGCTCCTCTTTGGAGCGATATGCACCTTTCGCAATGGAATCCCAGTAATCAAATACCCGAAGATTGGGGAAAATGCTATTTTAAAAGATCAATTAACGGAGACTCATTAACAATTTATTGGGTAAACCTGGCTTTGAAAGGTTACCAATTTTTTGACGGTAATAGTGAATTCGGATATTTTCATAGTTTTCCGGGTTATGCTACAATTCTTAGAGACGGTAGACCTAATGACGGCAGGAATACTTATTGCGCCGCAAATGTTCAGGTTACTTTATCTATGGTTGATAGTACAATCCATGTTATTTATGAAAATTTCGACGGTCAAATATATTATCAATATAGAAATGAACAAGGTTATTTGATGTTCCTATGGAACTCTATAACCGGTGTAAGAGGATGGGCTCGTCATACTTATTTTGATTCTAAAAACCCACTCGGCGGAGCTTATTACTATAATGATATCTGGTCAGGACTTGCAGGTGGCTATCTTTATTGGCCCTGGGTCGGTCAGTATTCCCAGACAACCCATTATTTCGGCAGATATTTATTCAGGTCTGACGGACCGGGATATCCTGAAGCACAATTAAGTGTCAGGTTCAAACAATGGAAAAATGTTTTAAGGGTTATCGGTATTAAATATATGCTGAAACAACCTCTTCCTGATACTGATCCCACATATACAGACCAATATTCTTATTTGTTGACAAGCGATGCAGTTCAGGATAAAGAGCTGCTTGCCGGTCACAAACAATTGGGAACATTACAACCGGTTGCAATT
>JBEKWK010000301.1:0-4614 GCA_049513175.1 FCB group bacterium | reverse complement strand
AATCAATGACTCGTATTTTAAAACTAATAATTTTACATTATCACAGGGAGATTTTTTCACGGGCAAAAACCTGAATTCTTCAGAATCGGTCTGCATTATTGGTTATGGAATTAAAACAAAATTATTCGCCGCAGAAAATCCAATCGGGAAATCAATAAAATGCGGAATTGAATGGTTAACGATTGCAGGTGTACTGCAGGAAAAAAATATTACAAAAGAAAATGTTAAAAACCTTGGTATAAGGGATTATAATTTTGATATATATATTCCCATTAATACTATGCTTCTGAGATTTGTTAACCGTTCATTAGTAACAAAAAAAGATATGGGACAAACGAGATTCGTTTTTAGTAATGATGAACAGAAAAAGGAGCCACCGAATCCCAACCAGCTCGATAGATTAGTTGTTCAGGTAAACACCAGCGAGAACATTCGACCTTTAGCTGAAATTTTAGGCAGGCTTCTCTCACGAAGGCATAACCAGGTAATGGATTTTGAAATTGTGGTTCCTGAACTTTTATTAGAGCAGGAGCAAAGAACCAAGAGAATATTTAATGTCGTTCTGGGAGCTATCGCTTCAATTTCTTTAATAGTCGGTGGAATAGGAATAATGAATATTATGCTCGCATCAATCCTTGAGAGAATAAGGGAAATAGGAGTCAGACGTGCTGTCGGGGCAAAAGAGAAAGATATTATGCTCCAGTTCCTTTGTGAAGCAATTGCAATAAGTCTTACAGGCGGCATAATCGGAATAATTGTCGGTGTTGTGTTTAGTTACCTTATTCAGAAATTCACAGGAATTAATTCTATTGTTTCTACTTTTTCCGTGTTATTATCTTTTATTGTTTCAATTAGCGTGGGACTAATTTTCGGAATTATGCCCGCACGTAAAGCCGCAAAGCAGGACCCGATAGAATCTTTGAGGTATGAATAAAATTTATTTGAATTTATTAATTGTTGATACACTACGGTTTATTTGAATATGATGAAATTTGATTTTAAAAAAGAACTACCTGGCATTTTATTTTTGTTCTTCATTTATTTTACAGCACGTTCCCAACAAACTCTGACTTTGGAACAATCAATACAATTTGCGAAAGAAAATAGTCCTTCTGCAAAAAATGCTATTCAATCTTACAAAACCCGAAAATTCAATTATAAATCGTTCACTGCCGATTATCTTCCCCAGTTAAGTTTGTCAGGCTCCATACCCGGTCTTGACAGGGCTATAAATCCAATTACACAACCAAGCGGAACGATTTCCTATTTGCCTCAAAGTAATCTCAATACTTCAGGCAATCTTACTATTAGTCAAAAAATCCCTTTTTCCGGCGCGACTTTCTATGTGTCAAGCGGTATAAGCAGAACAGATATTTTTGGAACTTACAATACTTTTTACTGGCTTGCATCCCCTGTTCAGATTTCATTAAGCCAGCCGATATTCCAATTCAATCCTATGCAGTGGGACAGGGATATCCAGGCACTTCAGGATTTAAGCTACGACAGGCAGTTCGTCGAAGAAATGGAAGATGTTTCCGCCGATGTAGTTCAAAAATTCTTTGACCTTTACCTTGCACAAATGAACGTTGCAAATGCAGAATTCAACGTATCCATCAACGATACTCTATACCAACTATCAAAAGGTAGATTTAATCTCGGGAAAATCGCTGAAAATGATTTACTCCAAACTGAGCTCGGTCTGCTAAATGTGAAAAACGACCTCGAATCCGCCCGGCTCGATTATCAAAATGCAAGAGAGAATTTCAAAATTGCTTTAGGATATGATATAACAAATGAAATTAATATCAAGCCAAATTTAGATTTTCTTATTATCAATGTTGACCCGGATTTTGCTTATGAACAGGCAATGAAAAACAGGTCGGATATTTTGAACTATCAAATCAGTGAATTGCAGGCAGACCGTTCACTAAACCAGGCTGAACGCAACAACAGTTTCAATGCATTGCTTTCCGCATCTTATGGATTAAATCAAAGTGCAGGTAATTTACCCGAAGCATATAAAAATCTATTAGACCAGGAAAGATTCAATCTCTCTTTCTCTATTCCCCTATTTCAGTGGGGAAAAGGCACTGCTCAAATCGAATCAGCATTATCCGAAAAAGACAGGATTAAAGTATCTATTGAAAATCAAAAGAAACTCTTCCTCCAGGATGTAAAATATCAAACACAAAAATTTTTATTGTTACAAAAACAGGTTGCACTTTCTGCTAAGGCTGACACAATCGCAACAAGAAGATTTGAAGTTGCAAAGAACAGGTATTTAATCGGCAAAATTGACCTCAATACTTTCTTTATCGCACAAAATGAAAAGAATACCGCCCTTAATACTTTTATCTCGACATTACGTAATTACTGGGCTGCTCTATACAGATTAAGAAGAATAACATTATATGATTTTATAAAAAAGGAACCGTTGATAAAGCAATGAATAAATTATTATACCATATAATAATTATTAATATTCTACTTTTATTTTCTTGTTCAAAGGAAAAAGAAAATAATAAATATAAATCTCTTGACAATGATACTTCCAATAAATATTCTTATAGAAATAATATAATTGATTTCAAAGTTTATGGTACTAAAATAATCGCCCTAACATATTATGGTGATTTAATGCAATTTGATATTATAACAAAAAGATTTGTAAAAGAATTCCGCGATTCAATTTCCTATTCTTGTCTTGGAGATACTATCGGAAATAATTTATTAGTAGGTAAAAAGGATGGTTCAATTTTTTTATTAAATCCTGAAAATTTTGGAATAAAATTTTACAAAAAAATAGACCATATACCTCAAGCAATCTTTAGGATAAAAGATTCCACATATGGAACAGATAAACTTGTCAGTGTTGCTTTTGAAATTAGAAGAAACCAAAAAGATAAACCCCGCTATCCAGAACAAAGAATTGGAAAAGATAGAATTATAATCTATAATTTAATGAAAAATGACAGCATTTCATTTTTATTAAAAAAATCCAATACATATATAACATTTGGATCAGACCCAAAATATAAATTAATATGTAATGATACTATTATATTTGGATATGATAGAGGAGAATGGGGTATGCTCTATGGATATATTTCATATAAGGGCAAAGTTTTAAATGAAAATTTCTTTCATACCAGTCCTGATGTAGCACTTATTAATATTAACAATAATTTGTATATTTTTGATAATCCATCATTAATATATTCTCCCAATCTTTCACAGGCATATATAGGACAAGTAATTGCTTCTAAAGTGTATACAAAATTCGTAAATCCTCTACGAAATCGGGGAAAAAATAATGAAGTTATAATTTCTGGACCGAGAACTGCAATCTATCAGATAATTAAAAATAACTTTGATAATAAATTAATTGTTTTTTCAGGTAGTGATATTTTCGAAACTGATACTTCATTTGCAAGATGGAAAAATCTTTATCATTTCAAGTTACAAAATGATTTTAATTTACTCAACCTTAAAGAAAATTTCCCATTAGTTTCAAAAGCTATATTGCTTGATGCCAATAAAATTCTTTTTTCAACTACAAACTATGGTTTATTCATTATTTATCAAGGAATATTTTATAGATTTAATGAAAAGTAATTATATTTTATTTTAAGAGCTTTGCAAACAAAATATAAAAATTTAAATAATTCTTATTCCATATTTCAATATTTCTTTTACAAATAAATTATCTTCAGTAAAGTCTTCAGTGCGGTATGGAAGCGGCGAAATGTCACTATTTATTTCAATTATTAAGTCTCTGAATTTATCATTGTCTGCAATCCTGAATCCCTCAAAAGCATCGGAGACAAGAGCAATATCTATGTCACTATATTCGTTATAATCGCCTTTTGCATATGAACCAAACAAGATTGCCTGATTAATATGGATGTTTCTTGCCTCTAAACTGCGTAACAGTTTATATATGTCTTCCATAATTTTTTTATTAATATCAGCCATTCCTTTTTTATAGACAATAACTAATTTTATTTTAGATCATTATAACTTATAAAAGCATAATAATATTATTTATTCCCAAATTTACAATTATTTAGATTATTATAATTTAATCAATTAAAAATTTTTATAATTTATTCACTTAAAATAAATTTTAATCTTATTTACCTTTCGTTTATATTTGCAATCTATATTTGTAATATCAAGAATTGTCTATAATGTTTTTTATGAATTTAAAATTGAAACATAAATATAAATTATATAAGTGGTAATATATGATTCAAAAATTTATTTTACGGATGATTGTAGTTTCAATTCTGTTGTATCCTTCGCTTTCATGGTCTCAAATATATTTAGGACTAGGACCTGAATATGTCTTGCCTGTTGGTAGTTTCGCAAATGTAAATAAATCTACAATTGGAGTAAACCTGCAATTAGAAAGCCGGCAGATTTGTAAATATTGGTATGGATTAAGGCTTGATTACATGTCTTTCACCAAATCGAATAATATAGTAATTGGTGAAAATTATTACAAAAATGCTTTTTATTTATCCCCGACATTCCGCTATAATTTTGTATGCAGTGACTGTTACAAATACACTACCATTCCATATCTACAAGGAATGCTGACAATGAGTTCGC
>JBEKWK010000300.1:0-4615 GCA_049513175.1 FCB group bacterium | reverse complement strand
TTTAGAAGTGGGAAAGTTTAGGATGATTCATAATCCGGGGAAAATAATCGTATATATATTAATTTTATTTTTTACATCTTATAATTCTATATTATTATCTCAGCAACAAAAAACCGAAAAGCCGGATTCTGCTAAAACCGCTCATGAAGTGCTTAAAGATGCTAAAGTTAAATCTTATCTAAAAGAAATAGAAATTAATATACGTAATGTTGACATTTCCAGATTCCCTGAAATAAAAATCATCGTCGAAGCATTTAATATTTTCGGACAGCCACTCGATTCTCTGAGTGCCAACAAATTGACAGTACTCGAAAATGGTATCGAAAAAAAAGTTATCTCAGTTGAAAAAATTTCAATCAAAGAAAGAGTACCTGTTGATTTTGTTTTTGTTATTGATAAAACAGGCTCTATGCAAAAATATATAGATGATGTTAAGCGTAATATTTCCGGCTTCGCATCCTCTCTTATTAAACGTGGTATAGATTACAGAATCGGGTTAATTCTTTTTTCAGATTACATAGAGAAAATTTTCCAGCCCACTGATAACGTGCCTACATTTCTTGAATGGATGCAAAACGTAAAAGCATGGGGAGGAGGCGACGAAAAAGAAAATGGAATTGAAGCTCTTGCCGAGGCTACTCTTTCTATTAAATACAGACCTGCGGCAAATAAAGTTGCTGTGATTATTACCGATGCTCCCTATCATCAGTTAGGCGAAAAAGGCGACGGCACTACTTCTTACACTACAGAATCAATTATAAATCTTCTCCAGGAAAAAGAAGTTCGTGTTTTCAGCGTCGTTCCGCCTAAGCGAATTGAGTATCATGAAATATCAAAAAAGACACGCGGCTTTTATTACGATATGGATTACCCTTTATCCACAATTTTGGATAATTTTTCTAATCAATTAACTAATTTATATGCTTTAAAATACAGGACAGACCAGCCCGCAATCCCGGATTCCATCAATATTGCTTTGCTTAATGAAAGAAAGCTGGAATTAATCAGGAAGACAATTCCTATCATCGAGCTTGGAAGAAAATTAATTATTGAAAACCTGTTGTATAAAACTAACAGCTTCGAACTTGCCGATTCAATCGGGGAGCTTGAAGTTCTTTATGAGTTTATGAATAATAAAACTAAAGTAACTATCCTTGTCGAAGGGCACACAGACAACAAGGGCAGCGACAGGCTGAATGATTTGCTTTCTACTAACCGTGCCGAAAGCGTAAAAAAATACCTTGTTAAAAAAGGAATAAACCCCAATAGAATTACCACAAAAGGCTTCGGCAAAAGAAAACCCATAGCACCAAACGATACCGATTTCGGACGCCAGCTTAACCGCAGAACTGAAATTGTAATTGTTGGGAAGTAATAATTTATTTTGCCGCTTCCAATAACTCAGACATTTTAAAAAGAGAGATTAGTTCTATATTTTTTTCTTTCAGCTTTTCCTTGCCTCCTGATTGGCGGTCAATTACGCAGATTGCATGATTGACAATTGCACCGGCATTTCTTAAATCTTCAACGCTTAATATTATTTGCCCACCGCTTGTAACGACATCCTCTATGATTAATAATCTTTTGCCTTTGATATCGGGTCCCTCGGCAAATTTCTTTGTGCCGTGTTCTTTAGGTTTTTTGCGTATAAAGATTACAGGCTTGCCGGTTTCCAAAGATAGTGCTGTGGCTATTGGTATGCCTCCCATTTCGAGCCCTGCTATATAATCGTAGTCATGCTCGATTAGTGGTATTAGTTCGAAAATGATTTCACCTAATATATCCGGCTGGCTTTCGAATTGGTATTTATCGAAATATTCATTACTCATAGCACCTGAACGTAGCTCGAATGTTCCCGTCAGATGAGAAGTTTTAAATATTGTTTTTGCTAATTCTGTTTTTGTCATATTTACTTAATTTAAAGATTTGTTCCAAAGCGTGAGCTTTGGAACGAGGTAAAATTTATTTACGGCATATCTGCATATATATACAAAGCAAGTGCTATTGCCGCTATACATTTGTTAAATTCTTTAGGGTCTATCTTATCTACGGTATCCGCAGGAGAATGGTGATACCAGAAATATTTGCTTTCTTTATCACTAATTCCGGTACCTAAACTCATAACCGGAACATTATTCTGCTTTGCCAATGCACTTATATCAACACCCCATCCGCCTTTGCTGATTTTAATTGAATCGTCAATTTGTGTAAAAAGCGGCTCGAAGGATTGCAGGTATTTCAATATCGAATCATCACCACCATAATTAATTGATGAAGGGGGAAATACTCCCGAATCAAACTCGAATAACAAAGAATGTTTTTCATCCTTATGTTTTTTGGCATAAGCTTCACCGCCTTTAGAGCCATTTTCTTCATTTACCCATGCCACGAACCTGATAGTACGTTTAGGTATCAAGCCGATTTCCTTTAGTAACTTTACCGCAGACCATGTAGTAAATATACCGCTTGCATCATCCTGTGCTCCTGTCCCGACATCCCATGAGTCAATGTGACCGCCTACCGATATAATTTCATCGGGCTTTTCTGTTCCGCGGATTTCACCCATAACATTATATGATAAAGTATCGGGCAAAGTTTTAGCTTCGAGATAAAGATGTACGATTGGGTTTTGCCCGCGACTGCTCATACGTTCGAGCATAGCGGCATCTTCGGCTGTAATCGCCGCATGGGGGATTTTCGGAACGGAGTCATTATATACCATTACTCCCGTATGTGGATTTCTCATTCCTATCGGGCTTGCAGAACGAATCAGGCTTGCCACAGCACCGCACTTAGACGCCCTGATAGCACCCGTAACACGGAACTGAACCGCATCTCCGTAACCTAACCAGGGTTTATTATAGACTACTATTTTACCTTTCGCTTCTGAAGCTTTTTGGTCAAGCTCTTCGTAACTGTGTACGACAAGAACCGGAGCGGTGATTCCTCCAGGAGGTGTAGCGATGCTTCCTCCTAATGCAAGAACGGGAATATTTGCTTTCCTTGGCTCGACAAGTTCACAATGTTCATTGTTCCTTACCCAATGCGGAACCATTACATCTTCTTTATGTACATTATCAAAGCCGTCTTTTTTCAATTCCTTATATATCCATTCTATCGCTTCATTCAAGCTCTTTGAACCTGAGAGGCGTGGACCGTAGGTATCGCACATATAGGCAATCCTATCGTAGGGTTCGGTATTCTTCATAGCATAAAAAATTATTTTAAGCGATTCGGCTTTGTATTTATCTAATGGTTGTTGATTATTAGTTTGAGCTTGTGTGCCGGTTATTGACATAATAAATAAGAATAAGGTAAATATATATTTGAAGTATGATTTATTTCTTGTAAAAAATGACATCAATTCTTCCTTTCCTTTAAAAAACAAATTTATAATTATTTTCCAATTATATGGAATTCCGTACGCCGGTTAATCGCCCTGGTTGAATCAGTTGTATTTGGTACTTTAGGCATTGAAAATCCGAAACCCCTCGCCCGTAATCTTTTGGGTTCGACTCCTCTTGCGATTATAGCATCCATCACTGCCTTAGCACGTTTTTCGGACAGTACCTGGTTAAATTCCTGTGTTCCCACATTATCCGTATGTCCCTGTATTTCAAATCTCAATTTATCATAGGAGAGCAGTTCGTCTGCGACTCCATCTATGATATAATATTCTTCTTTTTTAATTACAGATGAATCGAAATCAAAATGTATAGGAAGTTTAAAAAAAACTTCTTCTCTGTAATTGTTACCGCCGTTGTTATTATTATTTCCGTTGTTATTGTTGTTATTATTGTTATTATTATTATCATTGTTGTTATTATTATTATTACCGTTGTTATTATTATTGCCGTTGTTATTATTATTTCCGTTGTTGTTATTATTTCCGTTGTTGTTATTATTTCCGTTGTTGTTATTATTTCCGTTGTTATTATTATTTCCGTTGTTGTTATTATTACCGTTGTTATTATTATTGCCGTTGTTATTATTATCGTCCCCATTATTGGCAAAGAGAAAGGGGGTCATATCAGAAGTGTCGTATTCTCCCCAGGCAAATAAAGTATCTCTTCTTTTTGGGACATTAAGAGCTACTCTTACTTTATGATAGCCCCAATATTTTGGGGGATGGTATGATATTGTATAATGATAACGAAGGCTCATGTAAATGTCCCTGAAAATAGAGACCAATTGGTCTTTTGTATAGCATTTATAATATTTTCCGCCTGTATATTGGGCAATATATCTGAGATTATCATCAAGTGAATAACCGAAGGATACGGTAAAAATATGAATTTTCTCATTTTTTGCTCTTTCAATTATGTCACCTATTTTTTGCTGTGAATAATTATCATCTCCATCAGTAAAAATCACAACGACACGTGGGTCTGTTTTAGAAACATTTTCAAATAATTTTTCACAATTCCATAGTGCATCATAAATAGCTGAGAATAAGCCTATCCCCCGGTCTCTGTTAGTGCGGTATATATTAAGAATTTTTGCGGTATCGTTAAGCATTGGAACTTTAATATCGAAATCCTTATTGAAAGTCGTCAGGGCAATGTTATCATACTTCATTTTTAAGTCAACAAATATTTCAGTACCTTCAAAAATT
>JBEKWK010000299.1:0-4619 GCA_049513175.1 FCB group bacterium | reverse complement strand
ATTTTTCCGTTAGCAAAATATTCAGCAACTTTTGAACCGTCCAGCCCTTCGGATTTTGGCGATTTGATTCCGAATGCCCTTGTGTAAAAATCAAAATTGAATCTTTTAGTAGCTCCGTAAGTTGAGGGATTATAAAATGTCAATTCATCAATTAAATCGGTATGCAAAGGATAATTGAATTTAGTTCCGGACATAAGATTTCTTGTGGGCTTCACGCCTAAAATAGCAGAACGAAGCATCAAAAACGGAGCATCAAAATTTCTTCCGTTAAATGAAATAAGATGAACCCCTGAGTATTTTTTAATAACCTTCCAAAAATCTTCAAGCATTTTTTTCTCGCTGTACAAAAGACATTTGTCACCTGTTGTAAGCTCAAAGCTTTTTGGTAATTCATCCTGCAATTTATTATCAACAGCAAAGGCGGCTCGATTTACTAATTCGCTCTCGCCGTTTTCTGTTATTTGCATCAACTGCATCCCAATGCAAACACATTGAGCAGTCAGCGGTGTAAGAGCCAATTCGTTTTTCTTCCTGAGTTGTTCCTCTTCGTTTTGAGAATATCTCAGGATATATTCCTGCTGTGATTCGGAAAATGTTCCCCAATCAAGCGGCACGGTCTCAATATCAAAAGCGAGGTAAAATTCGTTTGCCATAAATTTTAAATTTTTAAGCTGAATTAAAAAATATTTGTTTTACTTAACCACAATACAATTTAAAATAAATCTTTGATTAATCACTCTAATTTAAAAAAATTATGTACATATTTCGTAAATTTATGTTTTATAATTTTTTCTAAATCTGAAATACTTTTGAAATTTGCATAAATAAGTTGTTATGTCCCAAAACATTTTGAAAAAAATTTCCCTAAGAAAAATAATATTCAGCATATTAATATTTTCAATTTCTTTAATTAACTTTTGGTTTTTATCTTCCTGTGCATCCAACAAGCAAGCCGGACCTAAAACCGCCGAAGAATACTTTAAAGAGGGGATGGAACTCTTCAATAAGGAAGATTATCTCGAAGCTGAACATACCTTCGATTTAATCAAATTGCAATACCCGGCAAGTCAATATGCCGATGATGCCCAATTTTATCTCGCTGAATCAAATTATAAGAGGAAAGAGTTTTATATGGCGGCGTATAATTATGCCACATTGAGAAGAATATATCCACGGAGCGAGTTTGTAAAAAAAGCCTTGTTTAATGCGGCTCTGTGTTATAATGAACTTTCTCCCCCATTCGACAGAGACCAGGATTATACATTAAAAGCCATTAAAGCGTTTTCGGAATTTCAGAACGCTTATCCCGGCGATTCGCTGTATACAGAGGCTACAAACTTTATTACAGAACTACGCAATAAGCTTGCTCACAGAGATTATTTTACCGCAGGACTATATAGGAAACTCTACAGCCTCAGTTCTGCAGTTATTTATTATGATAATGTCATAAATGATTATCCTGATACAAAATTTTATGAACCGGCTTTTGCCGGGAAAATAGAAGTCCTTATTGAATTGAAAAAAATAGATGAAGCTAAAAGCGTTATCGAAAATTATAAAAAATTGTTCCCAAACGGAGCAAATATTGATAAAATAAAATCGTTTGATTTTTCAAATTCAAAGTGAAGAGACTTTATTTTTAATATAATTTTTTGAAATTTCGATGAAGAAATTAATTTTTCTAATTGCTTATTTTTTATTCATCATTACCCAATCTTATTCACAGGAGAATTATCCCCTTGGGATGGGATTATTCCTTTCACTTAAATCAGGTGTGAACGGTGTCGCATCCCCAGCCGGCAGGAAAAACAAAATAGCTTTTAACGGTCTCCCCGATTTTGGAATTACATCTTATGTACCGGTAGGAGTTGAAACAAAACTCGCTTTCACTTTTGACCTTGCTTATTCAACCTATGCATATTCCGTCATAAGCAACGATTACCAGAATAGATTCACATTGAGATACAGCTATCTCGCTTTCAGTCCGAATATCCACTTTGATGGTGTAATCTTCGGTTTCAATTTTGGTTATCCTATTGCTGCAAGCTATGGTGCAACAATTGACAGGAAAAATCTGAGCCTGCTTGCTGAATGTAGGTTAGGCGGCATAATACCGGTTTATACAGATGAAAAAGGCAGATTGAATATTGTCGTTCTTGGCGGATACATGCTTACAGGTATTTATAAAGATTTCACAAAAGATGACCCGCTTATTTTGAGTATCCCGCCGGAACCGTACAATCTATGGACTAAGGCTTATAATCCACGTGCACTTTCTCTATCCGTTGGTGTCAATTATACTTTTAACCTTGAACCGCCGGCAGAAGCAAAGCCGTAATAAACAGTTGTCAGTTAACAGTTTTCAGTTGTCGGATAAAAATTGTCTTCAATATAATTCTTATGATTTTTGTGATTAATCTGATTGTAATACTTTAATCGGTAAGAAATAATATATTATGTTTTAAATAAATTATTCATTATATTCGTTTAGAAATATTGGTTCCTTTATAATCAACTGACTTTCCAAATTAGGGAGGGTTTATGAAAAAGTTTTTCCTCTTTACAATCTTACTTTTTACAAGTATCATTTCAACACAATTATATACTCAAACAAAGTCTGCAGCGGAATCAGCACAGATTTTCATTATATTTTTCGACGATTATCCCTGCTTAAGGGCTACTTACGCTGTTTGGGATACATCAGGCAATGATATGAGAGTAAACAACGCAAACGACATTATTATAACTGAAGGCGGCAAAATCAGAACTCAATGTGCTAATTCCCCATATTGCAGTCCTCCGGGTAATAAATCATTCTCTGCAATTATTTGTGTGGATATGTCCATATCAATGCTTGACCCGATAAGCACTACGGATGGTACATCACGAGAATCAGCGGCTCTTTCGGCGATAAGAAGTTTTGTCCTTGCTCTTCCTTATAATACAAATGCAAATGGTAAACATCAACTTCAAAATTGTGAGGTAGCTATTATGCAATTCGACGGAGGTGCAGAACTTATTACAGGGTTTACTGACCAACAGGATAGCTTAGTGAAAATGACCTCACCTAATAATTATACCACAAGGGTTTTCACAGACTATAATGCAGCATTTTTTAAAGATAAATGGGGCAATAAAACAAATACTGCATTAGATATTGCCAAATCTGCAAGATACAAACCTGTTATTATTTTTATTACTGACGGTGGGCATGATGCAAATTATGCAACTCCAGCCGATGGTTCCGAGCCGAGGGATGGAAGAGTTTTATTAGATTCAATAAGTTATACTTGTCACAGCAGAAGACCAACTGTTTATGTTTTTGTATTTCAAATCGGCAATGAAAACTTAGATGCTATCAGCAAGGGGTATTTATCAGGGCTAGCAGGAATAGAGGTAGGTACTTATAACGGACAACCAATAAAAAATTTATATTTAACTATGACTGATACCTCTGTTATTAGTAATATTTTTGCAAATTATATTCCTGCTGTTTGTGGTACTGTCGGCTATCCTGAACCCTGCGAGGTTCTGTGGAAATCAGATTGTATGGGCGGCGGAGATTTGAAATTAAATTTTCCTGCTTATAATAATGTTTCTGCAAGTTATACATTTACTATCCCTGATAACGTAAAGCCAAATCTCGATGTAAACGTGAGTTCCATAATTTTTAAAAATGTCAAAGCAATAGGCAATTATGATACAACAATTGTAATTACTGCAAGACAGGATACATTAGATATTTATAATCCTGCTTTCAGCTCAACAGACACAAGATATAGTATCATAAGTTGGGGTGTTAAAACTCCTCCATTTACATTAAGAAAAGGAGAATCAACGACTATCACTCTTAGGTATAGCCCAACAGATACCTTGCCTTCTTCTGCTACTATAAAATTTTTAGGTTCGCAATGTTCGGGAGGTGAATTATTATGCCAGGCACAAGCAATTAAGCCACCTACTTTGGCAGCAGATTCGGTAAGAATAATCAATTTATTTTTTGATTCCTATCCCTGTATTGGTGCTACTTTTGCTATTATTGACTCATCAGGTAATACAGTAAAAATTTCTAATATAAATGATATTGTTGTTAAAGAAAATGATTCGGTGATGACTTTATGCGACAATACGCCAATCTGTCCTGACAGTTGCGTTTCGGTTATATTCGATATAGATATGTCTTTATCTATGCTTGACCCGATAAGTTCAACAGATGGTACAACACGCGAAGCAGTTGTACTTGAATTATTAAGAAATTATATTTTAGCTCTTCCTACCTATACAGATGCAAATGGGAAAAAGATACTTCAAAATTGTGAAGTAGCTATTATGCAATTTGATGGGAGTGGTGAGATTATTACAGGCTTTACTGATAACCAGGATAGCCTTGTGAAAATGTCAGCATCAAGTAATTTTCATACAAGGGTTTTTACAGATTATAATGCCGCATTTATTAAAGACAAATGGGGCGATTCTACACACTCTGCATTGTGGATTGCCAAATCTGCAAGATGTAAACCTGTAATTGTATTCATAACTGACGGCGGTCATGATGCCAATTATGCAGTTCCTCCTGATGGTTCCGAACCGAAGGATGGAAGGGTATTAATTAGCGACAT
>JBEKWK010000298.1:0-4623 GCA_049513175.1 FCB group bacterium | reverse complement strand
AAGTTGACGATTTCGCACCGAATTTGTCATTTTTCTTCTCAAACGGCATGGACCCTGAATATTCAGTTATCGGAAGGGTGGCTCGCAGGATTTGGGCAATAGCAATGAAATATAAATACGGTGCAAACGACAAGAGCCAACGTCTAAAATATCATATCCAGACTTCCGGACGCTCCCTTCATGCCCAGGAAATAGATTTTAATGATATTCGCACTACACTCCAAGGGTTGCTTGCATTTTATGATAACTGCAATTCCTTGCACACAAATTCTTATGATGAAGCTGTTACTACTCCAACGGAAGAATCTGTGCGGCGTTCCATGGCTATACAGATGATTTTATCAAATGAATTCGGTATGCTGAAAAACGAAAATCCTACACAAGGTTCGTTTATAACTGAAGAATTGACAGATTTGGTCGAGGAAGCAGTATTGCAGGAGTTTTACAGGCTTTCGAGGCGTGGAGGAGTTCTCGGAGCAATGGAAACCCAGTACCAGCGTTCTAAAATACAGGAAGAATCCATGTATTATGAAACATTGAAACAATCCGGTGAATATCCCATTATCGGTGTAAATAAATTCCTTCGGGAGGGAGCCGGAAGTCCTTATGATAATATGCTTATCACACGTTCAACAGATGAAGAAAAAAATGACCGATTAAAAGAGCTTAATCAATTTCAATCAAAAAGAAAAGACAAAGTAGGCGACGCATTAAATCGCCTGCGTGAAGTAGCCTTGACTAACGGAAATATCTTTGAAGAGCTTCTCAACACAGTCGAATTCGCATCAATGGGACAGATTACAAATGTGCTTTATGAGATAGGCGGGAAGTATAGGAGGGGGATGTAACCTTTAATGTAAAATTAAGAATTAAAAATTAAGAATGATTTTTTTTTCTTAAAAAGTACATTTAAGAAAATTAAATTCAAATATTATATTGCAATTGGTGTATCAGTTCTTTGGTTGTAAAAATTTACAGGTAAAATACTGCTTAAATTTAGGACATCCTTGGCACCTAAAATTTCAATACCAACAATTTTATCGTTTTTACCAATATCTAATACAATATGGTCGTTAACTCTTTGGTTAACAACCTCCTGTTCAGTTTCATCAAACCTTAGGTATAACAAATCATATTTATCATCATATTCTATTTTCATATTTTACTCCCACTTTCCATAAAAAACATACACAGTTATAGTAACGATTATCTCATTCTCAATAGTGTAAATAACTTCAATTCTTTTTTGCTCATAAAACTTGTTGTTCCATGAACTGTTAAAGTTAAATATCTTCCCTTTTGCTAATCTACCTTTTTTAACATTAATTTCAATACCTTTATTGATAACCTCAATAATCTCTTCTTCGGCTGCCCCTCTTTCTAAAGCTCTTTTTAAAGTATGCGGTTCGATAATTATTTTCATAGAATTCTTTAAACTTTAAAATATCATCTAAATATAATATTTTGATTTCTCTTTTGAGAAATACTTAATACAAGTTAATAAAAAATTATTTCATAAGGAAATATATTTTACTATTCACGATATTATGATTACTATAATATCCGTATTTTTGTATTTACTATGAGTAATGCTTTTGTTTCACTTTTGAGGAAATGTAAAAAATGAAAAAAAATGTACTTTTTATTTTGTTATTTATTTCTTCAATTATTAACCTTAACACTGGGAGCCTCTATTCACAGGATACAATAAAATATGAAAAAATTAAATATGATGAATTTTCATATAAAAACAATAATGAGATTCAGGGTTTTTCAATTTACTATATAAATAGGAGTGTTCCACCAAAGGAAGGGAACCAAATGAGTTATTCCGGGAATAATTTTATTGGTATTGAAATGTTTGAGATAGCTCCAATCAGTGAGAGTTTAGCTGCAGAATGGGCTTTGGGTTTCCAGTTTGGTAATATTAATGGCAGCTATTCTGATGCATTTTATTTTAGCCCAGGAATTGCATTTGGAAATGGTGCTTCATATGCTTTAAGCGCCAATTTTTCAACAGGTCTTATTATATTATCCGCAAAAAACGGTGATTGGAAATATGGTGGATTTGGGGTAAATCCTGAAATCGAATTTTCTATTAAAATTTACAGAAGATTTAGTGTTATGCTAAGATTTGGAGGTGAACTATATCCTAATATCAGCTATTTTAATATTGGTTCGGGTCTTTCTTACAGATGGCGTGATTAATTTACTTTACTATTTTAAAATCCTTATACTCACCTATTCTCCAGCCGCAGAGTTTCTCGATTTTATCAGATAGAGATACAATAAAAGGCTTTTTCTTTAGGTTATTTGGGTTAAAATGTTGTGTCCAAATGCTGTCAGACTCTATTTTGTGCTTCATTACTGCCGGGTGCGTCCCTTTGAATTTTTCAAGGCGGTATGCTGAATTGTAATCGAAATATGATTCAGAATCCTGCTTTAACTCATATTCGGAATGATAATACTGCTCTGCATTATTAATTTTATCAAATTGGACTTTAGGATGTCTAACCCAGCCGTAATGAAATACCCTAATGTCTGTTTGTTTTGCATTCAGCTTGCAGTGTCCGCCTGAAATAATTTTGCGGAAGCCCTGTGCATCGCCCCAGGAAGTAATATCTCCCGTATTGCGGAAAGCCCTGATTTCACGTCTGTACCATTGTCTGCCGGTTCCTATATAATCATAAGAGCCGTAAAAATGCAGATATTTGAATAAAAGACTCTCTATTTTGGGATTATCATTGGTTGATTTGATTTCTTTTAGTATTAAATCATAATCTTCTTCGTGCAGCACTTCATCTGCTTGTATATAAATACACCAATCGCCTTTACACTCTGCAAGTGCAAGATTTGTCTGCTGAGAATATATTAAAGCATTTTTATAGGCAGTTTCATCCCATACCGTTTCAATAATCTTAAGTTTCGGTTCATTTAAGCTTTTGAGCACTTCGTTCGTATTATCTTCGGATTTGCCGGCGGTAATTATTAATTCATCACAGACGGGAAGCAGGGATTGAAGGGATTCTATAAGCGGATACCCGTATTTGACAGCGTTTCTGACAAATGTAAAACCTGATATAAGCACTTCGGATAATATTAAATTATAGACAAAAAACGGCAGACAAACGAATTTGCCGCCGTTATTTATTATGTTAAGTTATTAGCTAATTTTCTGACGAATCTTTCTGTCTGACAGCCCACGCAAATAATACAGCTTAGCTCTGCGAACCTGCCCCTTTCGAATAACCTCAATGCTTTGAATCATAGGCGAAAGGAGAGGAAATACTCTTTCCACACCGACACCGTTAGATATTTTTCGCACAAGGAAAGTGGCGCTAACACCGCTACCATGCCGTCCGATAACGATACCCTTGAAATTCTGGATTCGTTCCTTTTCACCTTCGATAACTCGTACGGCAACATTCACGGTATCTCCGGGTCTGAATTCTGGTATTTCTGCAAAATTATCGCCGTCTTTTTGTTTTCTCGCCTCAATTGCTCTTGCAGATAGCATTGATTCGACTAATGTCATATGATTCATTTTATAATTCCTTCAAAATTTTAGGACTACAAAATTAGCTCTAATTTTCTATTTATCCAAAAATTATTATATAACAGTCAAATAATAATTTTATAATACCTCTAAAAAATATTTGAATATAATGAAATAATAGATTATATTTGTATCCAATAATGTCCCCCTTGACTCTGTCAAGGGCTGCAGGGGTGGTAGTAATATCACCCCTTGCTATTTATAATAATGAATGAATAAAATAAGTATTGTCAATTTTATATTATCAAATCCAATTCAAATAATAATTTTAGGCAAAATTCGTTGAAAGCAATTACTAAACTGATTAATTGTATATAGAGGGGTATATGAAATTATTAAAATATTTATTTTTGTTTTGCATTTTAAGCATTTCGCAGGCTTATGCCGGTACAACCTGGAAGTTTGACAAATCCCATACTTCCATTACATTCAATGTTTCACACATGGTAATTACAACGGTAACGGGTAAATTCCACGATTTTGACGGGTCTGTAACATCTGATAAAGATGATTTTCAGGATGCTAAAATCGAATTTAAAGTGGAGACAAAAAGTGTAGATACAGACAATCTTAATCGTGACTCACATCTGAAAACAAACGACTTTTTTGCTTCCGACAAATATCCTGAAATGACTTTCAAATCAACTTCCTTTCAGAAAATCAAAGGCAAGAAGTATAAACTGACGGGCGATTTTACTATCAGGGATGTTACAAAAAATATCACTCTCGATGTAGATTATAACGGCTCTGTAACAGACCAGAGAGGTAATGTGCATGCCGGTTTCAGGCTATCAGGTGAAATTGACAGGTTCGATTTCAATATGAAGTGGGACAAAACTTTAGATGCAGGCGGTCTGATTGCAGGCAGAGAAGTAGAATTAATCTGCAATGTTGAGCTTATAAAGCAAAAATAAAATAGGGGTTGTCTCAAAAATGTCATTCTGAACGAAACGGAGTGAAGTGAAGAATCTAAGGTTATGTATGATTTTAGATTGACGATTTTAGATTTTATTTTTTTTAATCGTAAATCTACAATCTAAAATCTAAAATGAATGGATTCTTCGCTA
>JBEKWK010000297.1:0-4629 GCA_049513175.1 FCB group bacterium | reverse complement strand
TGTCATTCCATCCGGGAAGGGTATGCTGGTATTTGACCCGGGAATTGCATTTGATACTCAAGGATGGTGCTATTATTCTTATGGAGCTTCTGTGATTGGTTCTAAAGGCGAAGATTATGATAACGGACTTTTCGTTGCCACTTCGACTGATGGTGGAAAAACATGGCCTGACAATTCTGTGTCTGTAGTTGCGGCATCTCAACAGGGTGTACAATATCAACAATTTAATGATAGGTATAGCATTGCCTCGGATATTAATCCCGCATCAAAATATAAAGATTATTTATATTTAACATGGCGGAGATTTATTCAAAGTGAAGGAATTTGTTTTTCAAGATCAAAAGACCATAACCAAAATTGGGACCCAATTATTACTTTGCCCGGAGGGAATAACCAAGGGACACAATCACCTATACCTATTGTTGGTCCAAATGGTGAGGTATATGTTATCTGGCAGGGTTCTAATAATAATAATACTGATGCAGTGTTACAAAAATCAACAGATGGAGGTGATACCTGGTTGAACGCTCCTAAATTAGTGCAATCCGTTAAAACTATCGGGACATTAAATACACAAAGCAACAGGAACGTACTTACTACTAAAGCCAGCCTGAGGGTTACATCATTACCCTATATTGCCATTGATAATTCTAATGGACCAAGAAGGGGTACAATATATGTTATTCAAACAGGAAAAGAAGATAATAGTAATAATACAAGAGTATTTCTTGCCAAGTCAACTGACGGAGGAAATACATGGGTAAATAAAATCAGAATAGATAACAATCCTTATGGAAATGATATGTTCTTTCCTTCCATTTCAGTTGACCGTACAAATGGAATGGTGGCTGTACTTTATTACAGTTCACAGAACGACTCTACAAATGTAGGTTTTGATGCTTATTGTGCAATTTCAATGGATGGACAGAATTTTACAAATATCAGGCTGACACCACAAATGATTTATGTTTTGAATTCAAGCGATGTTGCAGGCGATGGAAATGGTAACAATTATTGGGGTGATTATACAAATATTACGACTTATAATGGTAATGTTTATCCCTGTTGGTGGATGCCGGCTGGTTATAATACTCAATTTTATGATGAGGACGTATTTGTGGCATTGTTATCAACAGTTCCTGATTCTCCATCAAATTTAAAAGCAGATAATTCCTATTCCAATCCTACACAGGTAAAATTATCATGGGTTGACCCAGTAAAAAATCAGTTGGGAGTAACTCTCGGAGATTTTAAAATTGTAATTTACAGAAATGGGACCCAAATTGCACAGGTTAACAAAGGGGTTCAAACTTATACAGATAACGGTGCTGTAGATGGGCAACCTTATACTTACGGTTTTAAAACTCTTACAAGTGATAACCTGGAAAGTGTTGTTGTTACAATATCAGGAACTGCAGGCGGTGCTTTGCAACTTCTCGCTCCTTCAAATATAATTCCAAGGTCAAATTCAACAGGCTTTTTGCTTTCATGGACTAATCCTAATTACCACATAGATAGCTCTTATGCCCAGGATATTTCAAAAATAAATATATACAAGGATAGCGTTCTTTTACAATCCGTAACTACCGGAATAACTGCCGGACATGCGAGTTCGGTTCAAATAACTTTACCAACAGAAAAGTTCTATATATTAAAGCTCACCGCAGTCGGTAAACGCGGTTCAGTAGAAACTGAAAGCAATTCCTCCGATGTAGTTGTGGCTTATGCCGGCTCTCCATTAAAGACTTTACATGAAAATTTTGATAATCCTCAGACTGCCGTCGCAACTTATACTGACCAAGGTTGGGGCACGACAACAATTAAAGCTGTTTCCCTTCCTAACTCGATTACTGATTCACCGGTAGGTAATTATAAGAATAATGCAAATAATTCGATTTACTTTCCACCTTTGGTTATGACATCAACTGATACTACCTTGTGTTTTGAGCATATTGCTTTGATTGACCAATCGAATGATTGGGGAGTTGTAAGTATATCCAAAGATTTTGGTTCTACCTGGCAGGCAAATCTTGGCGTGAATAATACAAGGTCAAAAGGTTTTACGAGTGATATAGCCACGAGTCAATGGTTCAACGAAGCGAGAGATATATCAAATTATAAAAATGATACAATCATGATTAAGTTTACATTGATATCTAACAATTTTAAATCTGCAGACGGCTGGTATATTGATGATTTAAGAGTGAGTAATGAGGTCGCTTCCGTAGAAACTCAGCAAGATTACCAGGACGGCTTAATTGTTAATGTCTATCCTAATCCTGCTGCATCAGATTTAGTAAGCATCCGGGTAACAATTCCTTTTACCGGTAATACAACTATTTCCATGTATGATATGCTGGGTAATCTTGTTAAAAATGTCATTGATACCAGATACGAACCAGGAGTTTATGAAAACTCTATTAATATTTCCGGTTTGTTGGATGGGTTTTACTATTGCAGGGTAAGTTATAACGGGATAACGAAAACTGTTCCTGTGATTGTGAATAGATAAAGTGATTGACGATTTTAGAATAAAATACATCTCGTTCCCAAGCTCCTGCCTGGGAACGATTAAAATCAAATTTTAGAATAACTTGCAACTGAAAATTAGCACTATATAATGCCTGTAAAAGCAAAAAAAAATACACCTAATGTTTCTGCTAAAGCCAAATCTAAAGGTAAAACTAAAATTTTGCCTAAAAAAGAAATTTCTATCCCAAGGTTGAAACATCAAAATATTAATCCCAAAAAACTACTCACTTTAAGCGATAAAAAAAATGATTTTATAAAATCATTTTATAAAAAAATTGAAAATTATATTTTTAATGAACTTTATTTGGAAGGTAAGGAAAATATTGTTCTCGCTGTGAGTGGTGGTGTAGATTCAATTGTTATGCTTGATGTCTTTGCCAATTTGTCTAAGAAATATTATTTTAAAATTCATGTTGCTCACTTCAATCATAATTTACGCGGATTGTCATCAACCGAAGATGCGGAGTTTGTAAGAAAAACTGCAAAAACTTATAATATCCCATTTGAATTTGGTGAAGGAAATGTAAAGCAATACGCAAAGAAAAATATGTTGTCTGTTGAAAATGCCGGCAGAAACTTAAGATATAAGTTTTTTGAAAGAACCGCTAAAACATTAAATGCTAATTTCGTGGCAACCGCTCATACTTCAGATGACCTGGCGGAAACTTTCCTTATTAATTTAATCAGGGGTTCTGGGTTAACGGGACTTAGCGGAATACCTGCTAAAAGACTTCTTTGCAAAAAAATTTTTATGTTCAGACCTTTTCTCAGTGTTACAAAATCTGAAATTTTGGAATATGCAAAGCTCAGAAAATTAACATGGCATGAAGATGGAACCAATTCTATCCTGCTTTATACACGCAATAAAGTCAGGCATGAATTAATTCCGAAATTAAAGGAAGAATATTCTCCCGCCATCGTAGAAATCCTGAATAGGACTGCAAACCTAATTAACGGGGCGGATAAATATATCCATGAAAAAATCAAAAAATTACTTAAAAATATCGTTAGTGAAAAAACTTCCGACAGATTCTCTCTGAAAATTTCCCTGCTTCAAACCTTGGATGATTTCTTCCAGGGGGAATTAATCCAGCAGGCAATAACTTCCAAATACCGCATACATCCCTTTTCAATACTGACAATTGACAGGATTCTGAATTTGATGAAATGTCCTGTTGGTTCGGTTTGTGAGGTGAATAAAAGTTTAATTGTATTGAGAGACAGGGACGAGCTGATTTTTACAAAAAGAAATTCATCTGCTTCATTCAATATTCAGATAGAATCCGAAGGTGAATATAAAGTTGGTAATAATATCATCATACTGAAAAAAGCTAACAAAAAAGATTTTTCCATTCAGAATTCAGAATCCAGAATCTATAATTCAAAAGTTGAGTTTTTTGACGGCGATTTGCTTCCAAAAGTTTTGTACTTACGAACTAGGGAAAGCGGTGATACCTTCCATGCTCTTGGTATGAAGGGCAAGATGAAGCTCAGTGATTTTTTAATTAATATGAAAATTCCCCTAATTGACAAAGATAATATCGTTTTGCTTGCAACGAGGTCTGAAATAGTCTGGGTCTGCGGTGTGAGAATGAGCGATAAATTCAAGATTACCGAAAAGACTTCAAATTTTATTAAAGCAGAAATCAAATCAGAAATGTAGGGACAGAACAGTGTTCTGTCCGTACAATGTAGAGTTCATAAAGTAAAAAATAAATTAAAACACTTTTTAATTACAGCTTATTTGTCACTAGTAATTTATCCTTTTTACCAAACTGCAGTTAGGAAAAAAGAGATTGAAAAATCCGTGAAATCCCAAAATCAGTTCTATCCCTAATTCAGACATTTCCTTTTTGCTAATAAAAAATATAATCCTAATTTGAGTTTTTTGAATGAACTAAAATTTCAGGAATGCAAACTATTATCCCTATATATACATTGTTACCATTTTTATTGATGCTCGCATTAATAGCGGTCTTCCCTATTTATGCACCAACGTTCTGGCAAAAAAATAAAAATAAATTATTTATAGCATTAATTCTTTCTTTCCCCGTAGCTGTATGGATGCTCGCTAAAGGGCTTGGTTCTCCACTTTAC
>JBEKWK010000296.1:0-4662 GCA_049513175.1 FCB group bacterium | reverse complement strand
TACCACCGCCAAAACTACCACGGGCATCCAGTATGTCCGGGTTCGTAAAAAATAATGTGAAAGAAAGCATCATAAAAGCTATGAATGCCATGTTAAATTTGAAATTTGTTTTCATTAGAAAATTGCCTCCGTTTCTATTGTATTATCTTGGTTTCTAAAAGTAATTTCAGCTTTGAATTCAGGATGGTCGGGGATTGGCTTCTTTAATTTAAAAAGTGATTGAATCCCTGTATTCGATGCCGCTCCTTTTATATGCACTAAAAGGCTTACAATTCCATCCAAAGGCTCATTATTGAGTAAAACATTTGTATTCTCAATTTCACCATCGCTGTCAAGTGTTAAAAGTTGAAGTTCTTCTGCTTCTTCTTCTGTAAAAGAAGCTTCAACAACTTTTATTCGCTCCAAATATTCCGTGAAAATCTGCTTTGTATATAAAATTTTATCACTGCCTTCATATTGTATAATTGAATCAAAAGTTCCGTCTTCGTCTAAATTCAAGAATATCTCTTTGACTCCTCCTAATTGTTCCCCGTTCAGATAAATAACTGTTTTTTCCAGTCTCCCGTTGCTTTCAATTGAAAATTGTGCCATAAATAATATACCTTATACGTTTATTTTTTGCAAAAGTTATAATCAATTACAATAATACATAAATTTCTAAAATAAGAAAAAAGTATTTTTTTAATTCTATAGTAAAAATTTATCTAATTAATTTTCAAACAAATTTAGTTAGCAAGTAACAAAATATTTTCAACATCATTTTTATTGAGTTTTTTAACAAAACCTAATGTTCCATCCATAACTGCATAAGAAGCCAGAACAGGGAACTCATCGCCGGATATGTTTAAGTCTCTTAGACTAACCGGGGCATTCCAGCTTTTATATTTCTTTATCATTGCTTCAATAGCATCTTCGATGGAACCGGAATTCCAAACATTTTGTGCCCATCTTAAAAATTGAGAAGGGTTATTTTGGTTTACATATTTTACCCATGCCGGAAATATTACAGCCAATCCGGCTCCGTGAGCTACTTCCGGGTGAAAGGCACTAATCGAATGTTCGATTCTGTGGGTTGCCCAATCACCTCCGCCTAAGGAAATTCCTGAAAGCCCGTTCAATGCAAGTGTAGCCGCCCATGCAAGATTTGCTCTTGCATTATAATCTTTTTGGTTTGCCTGTAATTGGTCAACGGATTTAATAATTGTTTTAAAAAGGGACTCATCAATTGCAATAGTTGCTTCAGGTTCCGTTCCCATGAAATAAAATTCCATGAGGTGTGACATCGCATCAATTGCACCGTAAACAGTTTGTTCCCAGGGCAATGACATTTGTACTGTCGGGTCTATTATGGAAACCTTTGGGTACAAAAGTGGACTACCAATTGGCCACTTTTTATTCTCTTCATCATTTGTTATTACAGCGTGAGGGTCCATTTCTGAGCCTGTACCGGATAAGGTCAATATAGTAAAAATGGGTAAAGCTTTATTTATAATTGCTTTTCTCTCAAAAACATCCCACAAATTATCGAGATAGTATCCTGCGGCTATTGACTTACCTTCATCTATAACGGAACCGCCGCCGACAGCTAATACAGCCTCTAATTTATTTTCCATGACGATTTTGATTCCCTCTAAGGCATGCTTTAATGAAGGATTAGCTCTTACTCCCCAATGTTCAACAAACTCGATTTTGTTAACACCTAAAGAAGATACTACCTGGTCATAAACACCGTTTCTTTTTATTGAACCTGCACCGGCAAGTAAAAGTATATTTTTAATGCCTGCTTTGTTAATTTCCTTTCCTATTGAAGTGATTGTATTCTCACCAAAGATTATTTTTGTAGGATTATGAAATATAAAATTTTCCATATTATAATTTTATTTACTGAACTCTTTAGTTATAAATGCATCCATTATTTTATTACCAATAGCATAGTAGGCTGATACTGAAGTATCATAAATAAAAGGCTGGATTTTCTCGATAGATGGTAACCCTTTTTCATTTGTATATTCATCGTCAACAAGGGATTCCACTATTTCACCAATAAATTGAGTATGAATCCCGAGTTCAGTAGTATGAATTAATTTACAAATCAAAACTAAATGGAATTCCTGTATATATGGAGCATTGACGATTTCAGCTTTTACAGGAGTCAACTTGCATATATCGAATTTATCATAATTTTTACCAGATTGAGTTCCGATAAAATCAGTTTCCTTAAGATATTTCACAGACGGGATATTTACAGTAAATGCTTCGTTATGCAAAATATTTTTGTATGATAATCTTGATTTCCTGATGGAAATAGCTATACATGGAGGCTCACTGCAACAGATCCCTCCCCACGAAGCAGTCATCAAATTTGGTCTTCCAGTTTCATCATACGAGCCGATTACAAGAACAGGGTGCGTAAGAAGTATAGTCTTTTTCCCTAAAGAATTTTTCATCCTAACTTTCTGATTTATTTAAAAATTCCAATCTTCATAAATGATATTCAAATTATTTCGGTTGTAATTTAGTATAATCTATTTCAGAACCCAGAATGCTATGAGGAATTAGAAATACCACTAATAAGACAATGGAAGCGGCGATAGCCCATCCTCTTTTCAAAGGATTAACCTTCAGTCTCCAAACAGCAATCAACCAAATAAGAAATGCAACTAAGGTTTTATTATCAGTCAAATCATGTCCAAAGGGCCAACCTGTCCAATAAGCATCGAAAGCATATTTTTGCATCATTGGACCGATAATAATACCACCTATAAAAAATAAAATACAAGTAATAACCGATAATCTGTATAAATTATTCCCTTTGAAAATCGCTTCAAATCCTGCGCGAATTGAAAAAGTAATTGCACTAAAAATAAAAAACAGGTGAAATATCAGGACAGCAATAGGAACGCTTCTTCTAAACCGTATTATAACCGGCTCCTGAGTTAAAGAATAATCTTTATTATCTTTAGTAAGGATGATATTATAAATTATTTTTCCAGCCATTGGTTGATGAGGAATACTTGTGATTAAAGCATTCTCTTTTCTTTCCAATGACACAGTTTTCCATTCATCGAAACTTGGATACCTTTTAAAAATAATTTTCCCGGTTATTGAATTATCGTTTGTTTCTATCATTATAGGCTCATCACCATCTCCGCCATGAGAGCGGGGAAGCTGATATTTTATCTTTTCGGAATTTAATTCTATTTTTCCGCTTTTAGGATAGGTAGGACCTGTTACTCTTTGGTAAACAACTATAATCAGCATCAAAATAATTGATACACACCAAAGTAAAATTGATTTATATTTAGACATAATTTCCTCTATTATTTATTTTAAAAATTCCAATGAAGGGTTAATTATGAATAACCCTTAACGAGCTAAAAATTATAATTTAAGAAAAGCTAGTATCTCCGGTGGCACAGTTCCACCATTATCTCTTAGTCTCAGAGCTAAAGATTTTGCTTTATCTGTGAGACCGAGAGAAATATAATATCTTATAAGATTAAGATAAGCATCGTACAATCTTGGTTCAAGAGATATAGCTTTAATCCACCATTGTTCAGCTTCCTGTGGTTTACCCATAACTGCATAAGAAGCACCCATATTAGAATAAGCAAGTGCGAAGTTAGGGTCGAGTTGTATTGCCGTCTGATAAGCCTGAATGGATTTCTCGGGTTGGCGTGTTACATAATATGAAACCCCTAAATCTACATACCATTGTGCGTAAGTACCGTTGCCCCGGACTGCTTTCTCATAAGCCATTACGGCTTTATCATATTGTCCAAGCATATAACTTGCCTTACCGAGGTTATAATTTGCTATACCGTCATTCGGGTCAATCGAGGTAGCAGATTCGGCATATTCTAATGCTTTTTGCAATTTATTTTGTTTTAAATAAATGACAGATAAATCTATATATAAATTTTTATTATTCGGGTTACGTTCTATACCCATATGGTACAGCTTTTCGGCAGTAGTTAAATCATCCTTTGAAAAATACGCCTTTCCCAAATCGAGGTATCCTCTGGATTTATATGGATATAAATCCACCATGTGTGACCAGAATGCAGTTCTATCCTTAAAATTCTTTTGGTAAGCATATGAACGTATTGATAGAACTACGAGAATCAGGATAGCGATAATCAAAGGGTATGCTTTTTTAATATTAAGTTTTTTCTCCGCCCATATTTCTTTCAAATTGAAATTTATTTTATAAGCGATTAAAATTTCAATCAGAATAAATAAAATGCCAATCATAGGCAGATATGCTCTATGTTCTGCATAATCGAAGAAATCGTCTACATAAACAATTCTCACTAAAAATGATGGGAATAAAAATAAGCTAAACCACAGAACTCCGAATAATGCTTTCTTTTTATCAATCTTTTTAGATTTAATGAGAAATGCACCAAGAATCAAAATAAATATAATCCCAGTAATAATTGAAAAGCTTTCAAATGATGGCAAGGCAATCATTTTGACCGGCAAAAATATTTTTCCTATCATTGCTGGCAACGTAGGGAAATTTGTAAATATAGGACCAATGCCGATTGTATCCGGATTCTGAATTCCTTCACCAGCTTTTGCCAGCATTTTGAGCCAGATTATACCAATTAGTATATAGCCGATAGTAAAGATTACATTTTTTTGTGTGAATATCTTTTT
>JBEKWK010000295.1:0-4672 GCA_049513175.1 FCB group bacterium | reverse complement strand
ACCATGCAGGTCAACGTTGATATTACATATGAACCTATTAAATAATTATTTATTAACATTTCAAATCCTATTATGAAAAAGAAAGTAATTTATATATCCGGAACTGTATTGCTAATAGCTCTGATAGGCGGTGCAATCGGTTTATACATGTATTTCAAACCGGTGAAAAACTTTGCAACATCCAAGGCTGATTATGTAGTAACGGCACAAAGCCTTTATGGCGAATTTGCCCAAAATGAGACCACCGCAAATAAAAAATATGTTACAGAGGACAAAACCGTTCAGATTTCCGGTAAAATATCCGACATAAACAAGACTCAAACCGGTGCCATGACAATTACACTTGATGCCGGCACTCCTGACGGAGATATTAGCTGTACTCTCATTAAAGAGGCTGTAACTGTTGCCGACAAGTACAAGAAAGGCTCTGATATTACCATCAAAGGGCAATGCACAGGCATACAGGAACTCATCAATAAAGAAGTCATTATGATGAGATGCGCCATTGTTGAATAATTTAGAATTAAAAATTAAGAATTAAGAATTAATAATTTTAATCAAAGGCTCAAAAGTTCATCCTTTTTCCCAATCTCACTTTCGGAAATATAAGAAACACACCCCTTTATCCCCTCTTAATAGAGGGGAAATAAAAAAAAGATAAGGTTTTTCCCCCTCTATCAAGAGGGGGCAGGGGGTGTGTTGCCTTCGCTACTGTCCAACTTAATATATAAAAAACTTCCCGGTGCTGACAACCGCATTAGGACTTATGAGCTTATAAAAATAAGTGCCTGTGCCGCTTCCCGTCAAATCTATATTGAACGACGCTTCGCTTTCCAATTTCTCAAAATCATTTGTATAAATATTATTCCCCAGTATATCATAAATCATAATCCTGAATATTCCATAACCAGGAGAAGCAAGTTTAATACTTACCTTGCCGGAGGAGGGATTGGGAATAACAGAATATAACTTTGAATTATTCACATTATTATCTTCAATACCATTAGGAGATAAATTTGTCTTTAAAAGCATTAATAAGTTGTCTTTACCAAGTAAAATTTTCTTATTGTCATTGGATAATTTAATAGAATATACATTACCCACAATATGAAATTTTTGTGTAAATGTATCTTTTAAATTATCCCAGATAAAAGCAGAAACATCATAATCTCCACTTGTAGTACCAATTGCGATATAATTTGACAATTTTGAAAAGTCAACTGAAAAAATTTGATTAATTGGATTAGTATATATTTTTTTTAATACCTGATGTGTATTGATATCAAATATCGTTAAAGAAGCATCGTCTCCATTACTCGCCAGCATAGGGTTTGTAGGAGAAAATACACAATCATATATTTCATAATTATTGATTAGTAAACATGTACTCTCATATTTATCATTCCACAAATAAAGATCCCAATTAGGATTTACGGATCTAAATTGTATGGTAGAAAAATAATTACTTATTGGCGAACTGGATAATTTCGTTACTCGTCCAGGGGCATTTAATTTTTTTATAATGCTATAATCCTTCAAATCCCAAATTACAATGTTTTGCAAGCTGTCATTGAATGATGTAGCTATTAAATTATTTCCATTATTAGTAAAAGCTACGCCTGTTATTTCTGCAAGTGTAGGATAGTTATATGGAGGAGGAATAACGTATAAATCTCGGAATACATGAATAGAATCGCCTGTATTTAAGTCCCATAATACAACTGAACCATCACCTGCTCCTGATACTAATTTTGTACCATCCGGAGAAATATCTACGCAAGATACTCCTTCCTTCTGTCCTTTAAAGGTTCTTACTAATTCACCTGTGTTGGTGTTATATAAAAAAACATCAATACAAACTGCGACCACGTATTTTTCATCCGGTGTAAATTTAACGACACCAACATCATCAAAAAATTTTTTCGTCCAAAGAGTATCGCTGTCTTGCGGCTTAGGCTGTGCGTTTGCAGACAAAAGAAAAGCAAAAGTAAAGAATAGAACAATAAGCAGAGACCTTTTTTTCATAACAGCCTCAATATTATAAAAATATTAATATAATTATAAAGAAAAATTAATAAATTAATATGAATAAACAAAATTAAATTTAGTTAGCAGTTAGAAGTGAGCAGTTAGCAGTTGTTAGTTGCTTGTTGTTAGTTGTTAGCAAGAAATTGTCATACTGAACGAAGCGAAGCATCCAGATTTACTTTCAACTTTATACTTTCAACTTTATACTTTCAACTTTATACTGAAAATACTTTATAAACTTTACAAACTTTACAAACTTTATGAACTGAAATAGCTTTCCTTAAACCTTTTGTATTATATATTGTCTAAACTACAATGAATTGCAATTGTACAATTGGATTCATTTGAGAAAATAAGTTAAAATGGCTTATAGGTTTTATAAAATTAAAGAAAGGTTTTAAAGATGAAAAACATTCAAAGGCTTGCGATAGCATTAGGTTTATTGGGTATATTATTTATAAATTCGGCTCTTGCTCAAGGCGGTGTTCCACCTCAATTCGGAATCGGTAACAATAGAGGTCATAACCGGATAAATATGTATGATGCAAAGACTGTTACAACTATAAACGGCGTCATTTTATCAATAACCAAGACACCTTCCAGGAACCCTGAGTATAGCGGAGTTATTCTAAGTGTCAAAACCGATACGGATACTATTGACGTTCGCATTGGTCCTTCCTCCTATATAGATAAGCAAGATGTAAAGCTTAACCAAAACGATAAAATTACAATAAAAGGCTCAAGGATTACTGTCGGCGGCAAAGCCTCAATTATCGCTGCACAAATCACAAAAGACGGGAAAACTATGGAACTTCGAAACGAAAACGGCGTTCCTCTTTGGAGCAATCCCAATCAGAATCCGAATCAAAATACAAATAAATAAAAATAGAATGAAAATTAACCGGTCATTCTGAAGAATGAAGTTAGGAAGAATCCATTATTCATGCGGATTTTGGATTCTTCGCTTCGCTCAGAAAGACTTTATCTTACAACAACTTTCTACTTTTAACTTTCTACTTTCAACTGATTCTTAATTAACCCACACTCCCATATTAAGAATTAGTTGCATTCTTGAATATTAATAATATTTCCGGTTGAGAGATATTTCAGGGTGCTAATTAAATGAAAGGGTTCGGTGTGATAATCCCTCTGAATGCTTGTATGTGTTGATGTAACAATTTATGTAATATTTCGGTTCTTTGACAATTAATGATTAAGTCATCAATATGGTTTGTAAGGTCGTAATTTTGTTTGCATTGTTTGTTTTCATCGGGTTGATTGCAATATATTAATAAACATTTGCAATCTTCAACTAATTGTCTTGTTATTTTTTGATTGGATTTTACAATGTTGCCTATAAAAATCATCAAACCTTGTTTTTCAAGTTCTAATCTTTTTATGTTACTTAAAATTTCAAATCTGACACTGGATTCAAAAGACAAGCCAATATATATAAGACTATTACCTCTTGCAAACAAAAAAAATGGTGCTTCATCTTCATATTGCAATTCATCGAAACTCGTTTGAACCCATGCAATCTCAACTTTTGTCATTAATTATCTATATTAATAATACTTATTAAATTATTAATTATGATTTTTTTTATAACCCCTAATTCCTCACAGTACGGACAGAACACTGTTCAGTCCCTACTTTATAAACTTTATGAACTTTACAAACTTTCAACTAATTAATCCAAACGCCCATATTTAGAATTAGTTCCATTCTCGATTTTGTGTAAGATGTTCCGTCCCAGAAGAGTTTGAATTTGTCATCAAATTGTAGCATCCTTCCTTCGATACGGATATAAGAATTGTCAGTAGGCTTATATTCAGCACCTAAGCTTAAGTCTAACCCTTTAACTGCCGGTAAATAGATGCCGTCGGCATTATCGGCATAATCAATACGAATCGTACTGCTGTATTGCTTGTTGAATTGATAATGTCCTGTGAGGGAGTAGCCAATAAATTTACCGTTTTTGGTTTCCAAAGATTCGTTAGGATTTTCCACATCCTTTGTACCATAATCAAACTGGGCTTTTATAGATAAATTGTCTGTAGGATTGATTTGCCCGACAAAATTATTCAACATATGGACTTTAGCCTTGACAGGGTCGCCGGGTTCTTCATTTCCAATAACACCGCCATAAGAAAGAGAATACAAGCCCGAAGGCGTATAACTTAAATAAAGACCTAAAGTTTTATTATTATTATTTTCATCAAATATCCCGTTGCCGTTCAATATATGCAGACAAGCCGTAAATTTGTCAGTTTCATAACCAACTTTCACTCCTGCCTGGAAGTAAGGTTCATAAAATGTCAGGAGCGAATGAGTAGAAAGCCAATTATCCTTGGGAAGCAGTGCTTCACCGCCTATATGAGTGAGAAAAAACCCTGCATCTAACCAGCAGTTTTGAAATAACTGAACGCCGGCATTAGCCTGCTGAATCATAGGATATTTAGCTCCGAGGTTTGTCCATGCCATTGTTGGCAAATCGCCAAATTGGAAGGTGATATTTGAGCGGAGTATATTTTCATATTTGATTTTTGCTGAAATTTGAGCGATATTCAGGGCAAACTGGTCTTTTTTGGGATTTAAATATGAAAAGAGCCTGCCTGCACCAATCGAATCTGAGTGTTTATCA
>JBEKWK010000294.1:0-4689 GCA_049513175.1 FCB group bacterium | reverse complement strand
AACAATGTTAAATGGTACACCATTTACTGTTAATTCAATATCAATAATAGGAAATAATATATATGCAGGTATTAATAATGGCTTATATTTATCAACAAATATGGGTGATAGCTGGATCCCAAAGAATCAAGGGTTAACAGATTTGAATATAAATTCAATATCAATAATTGGTACTAATATATTGGTCGGTACTGAAAAGGCAGGTATATTTTTATCAACAAATATGGGCGATAGTTGGGTTCCAAAAATATCAGGATTTACTAATTCTTATATAATGGCAATATCAAAAAGTGATACCAATATATTCGTTGGCACTTCAGATAATGGTATTTTTTTATCAACAGATATGGGAAATAATTGGTCAGTAAAAAATACAGGATTAACAAACAATAATATTAGAACAATTTATATAAAAGATAATAACATTTTTACCAGTATTGATAGTGGTAATATATTTTTATCTACCAATATGGGTGAAAATTGGATTTTAAAAAAAATTGGTCAATTTAATTATTCAGTATATTCTTTTGCAATATGCAATAACATTGTTTTAGCAGGTTCTAATTGGGGATTATTAATATCAACTAACTTTGGTGATAACTGGTTTATAAATGACTCGACATTAAATAATAAATTTATTCTTTCATTAACAATAATTGGAAATAACATTTTTGCTGGTACTGTTGGTGGATTATTTTTATCTACAAACTATGGGAATAGTTGGATTAAAAAAAATACTGGAATCATAGGAAATGTTATCTCAATGACACAAGAGGGTAATAATATTTTTACTGGTACTTCTCTTGGAATATTTATATCTTCTGATTTAGGAAATAATTGGACTCCTAAAAATACAGGATTAGTAAATGATACAGTTTATTCTTTAATAAGTTATGGGCAAAATATTTTTGCGGCTACTGATGGTGGTATATCTCTTTCTACTGATTCAGGAAATAATTGGATTACCAAAAATTCAGGTTTAACAAATCTCCAGGTTAAATCTATTTGTATCATCGGTAACAATATTTTTGCAGGTACATTAGGCTGTGGTTTATTCAAGGCAAAGCTGAGTGACTTTGGTATCACTAATGTAAAAGAGAATGACCAAAAAACAGAAAATTTTATCTATCCCAATCCTGCAAACGATTTCCTAAATATTAATTTTGAAAAAATTATTGGAAAAGAAATTAGCATTTATGATATGCTTGGAAATAAATTAATTTCAGCCACAGCCGAAACCCCGGAAACCCGTATCAATATTGAATCCTTACCAATAGGAGTTTATATAATAAGGATAGGTGAACAAACGAAGATGTTTGTTAAATAGTTAGGAGTGTGGAGTTAGGAATTAGGAATATTTTTTAACTTTTAACTTTCTACTTTCAACTTTCTACTGATTCAGCTTTGCGTGAAATTTTCTTTGTGAACTTTGTGTCTTATACTTTGAGTTCTTTGTGTTAAAATGCCTTTTCCTCACTTTTACACACCCCCTGCCCCCTCTTGATAGAGGGGGGAAATACTAAAGAGTGATATTTATAAATTTATATCTTATATATATTTACAACGAGATTTTAAATACTTTTTTAAACGGTTGAAAAAATTATTGAAAAAATGGTTGAAAAAAGCGTTGAAAAAACTATTGAAAAAATAATTAAAAAACGGTTGAATAAAATATTTAAAATTTATGATTTATTTTTGCAGTGAATGTTCTTTGAGAAAAGGCAGGATGTGTGTTTTCTTTGCGTTCATGCCGAGCTTTTCGTGAAAATTTTTATCTCGCAGAGTTCGCAAGGGTCGCAAAGTTTTACGCAAAGTTAAAAATCTCGTGGTTATTAAATAGAAATATTTAATTGGATTAAGGAGAGATTAAAAAAGAAATTAGTCAAAAACTGAAAAAAAACACTTTTTTTGGCGGTTCTGGCGGTCAGCACATGATAAGTTCTTTGAAATAAAATAATTGCAGACCAACCTGGTAAGTTGAAATTGGCGGGTGTCGGAGTTGAAAGTTTATAAAGTTCATAAAGTTTATAAAGTAAAAACTTTGCGTCCATTGCGAGCTTTGCGTGAAATTTTTTTATCTCGCAGAGTTCGCAAAGTTCACAGGGCGAGATGAATTAATAAAGTTTTCAATAACTGTGAACTGAATACTGTTAACCGACAACTGAATTGAGTGCAATTTTGCATTGACCTAATTCTTAATTTTTAATTCATAATTCTTAATTAAATTAAGAAGATACTTTTCGGGAATATTAAAAAAATCGTTTTTTTAATGCAAACGATGAAAACTTTGAGCAAGTTCTTTGAATTAATAAGATTATTCGTGCAGTGGGTCAATGCAATGGCAATGCAAGGCAGTGCAAATTCAGTTAAAAGTAGAAAGTAAAAAATTGAAAGTTCATAAAGTTTAGAGGGTATCAGTGAAATCCATAAATCCATTAAATCCGAGTTCAGAAATTAATATTTTTTTTCTCAGAAAAATTGTTCTTAATTTTAGGATTGTATTTAAATGAAAAAGGAATTGTCTCACATTTCAGGATTAAAAAATGAAAAACTTTTTACGAATTTTAATTGTGTTTCTTTTAATTGGATTTATGATGTCTTCATGCGGAAAGAAGGGGACATCGGGAGCTAACCCGGAGGAAGTAAAAAAAATGGAAGCTGAATATTCTAAATTTGTTGACTCATTGATAGCACGCGTAAAACCTGCCTCAATTGATATGTCTCTTACATATTTTGTATCGCAGGTGTCCGGTAAAAAAGAAGATTTTGCTCAAAGTGCCGCAATGGAAATGAAGTATAATGCCATTCTTTCCGATAAAGCGATTTTTGCAAGATTAAAGCAATACAAGGAATCTAATCTTATAAAAGATGAGTTGAAAGCACGTGAATTAGATTTGCTTTATCTATCTTTTTTAGGAATGCAGGTTGATACCGCAAAGCTAAATGAGATGACTAAAGAGCAGACTGCTATTTCTGAAAAATATAATAATTTCAGAGCAAAAGTAGGCAATAAAGAATACACGGATAACGAGGTCGAAGATATTCTGAAAACATCTAAAGATTCTAAGATGCTCCAGGATGCATGGATTGCCCATAAGAAAATCGGACCCGTTGTCGCACAGGATATTATCAAATTAGTAAAACTCAGAAATGAAGTAGCGAAGGAGCTTGGTTACAAGAATTATCATGACATGAGTCTTCGTTTAAATGAGCAGGACCCGGAAGTCATAAGCAAATTATTTGATGAATTAGATAATCTTACAAAGGATGCTTTTGTAAAAGAAAAAGCAAAAATGGATGAAATTTTAGCCGCCGGATGTAAAATTAAACCGGCAGACTTAATGCCCTGGCACTATCAGAACCGCTTTTTCCAGGAAGCTCCGAAAATTTATAATATTGACCTTGACGTTTATTACAAGGGTCAGGACATTATGAAAAATACTGAAGCATACTACAAAGGATTAGGAATGCCGATGGATGACCTTGCTGCAAAAAGTGATTTGTACGAGAAACCGGGAAAATGCCAGCATGCTTTTATGATAGATATAGACAGGGATAGCAGGGATATCAGGGTGCTTTGCAACGTGAAGCCATCGAGAGAATGGCAGGAAACAACACTTCATGAATTTGGTCATGCACTATATGAAAAATATCTTGATGCAAGCCTTCCATGGATGTTAAAACAGCCTGCACATATATTCACGACAGAAGCTATTGCCATGATGTTTGGTAGATTTGCCTCCAACCCGCAATGGATGCACGATATGCTGGGTGTCTCTGCCGCTGATCAGGCAAAAATTACCGATGCAACAAATAAAACTTTACGCCTCACAGAATTGGTATTCAGCCGCTGGTCGCAGGTAATGTATAGATTTGAAAAAGGCATGTACGAAAATCCCGACCAGGATTTGAATAAATTATGGTGGGACTTGGTTGAGAAATACCAGATGATAAAAAAGCCTGCAGGTCGCAATGAGCCTGATTGGGCTTCAAAAATACATATAGCTACTTCACCGTGCTATTATCATAATTATCATTTGGGAGAATTATTTGCTTCACAGCTTTACTTCACTATCGCAGATAAAGTGCTTCATACCCAGAATACAAAAAATCTTAGCTGGGTAAATAAGCCTGAAGTAGGAAAATTTCTTATTGATAATGTATTCAGTGTCGGTAGTAAATATTATTGGGATGATATGATTGAAAAAGCCACAGGCGAGAAACTGACGGCAAAATGGTATGCCAAGCAATTTGTGCAATAACTTTTATAATTAAAATATAAAGGAATGTCATTCTGAACGAAACGAAGTGAAGTGAAGAATCTAGTTATTTTAGATTTTAAATTAACGATTGTAGATTATTAGGAATTAGTAGTTTAATTATTTTATTTAATTTTTACTAACTTATTAATACAATTTTTAAAAATCTAAAATTTATAATCTAAAATCGTAAATCGCTGGATTCTTCGCTTCGCTCAAAATGACAGTGAAGTTAATAATAAGTTTACGATAAAAATGCAAATTTTAAAATGGAGGAACATCATCATCTTTCTCATCCATATCCATGGGAACGTCCTGGTATTCGAAAGCAAGATTCTCAAACCTTGCGAACTCCTTAACAAAAGCCAGACGTGCTGTGCCGGTAGGACCGTTTCTTTGCTTACCGACAATGATTTCAGCGGTGCCTTCG
>JBEKWK010000293.1:0-4693 GCA_049513175.1 FCB group bacterium | reverse complement strand
GGATACGTTATATTTACTATGTTATAGCGGCACTTTTACTTTCCGTAATAAACATACTTGTACTCGATTTCATTGCTGTCGGCACATTCACACCTGATTTTATGCTGATACTTTGCGTTTGGATTGCTTTAACTGAAGGGCAGTTTGTCGGTATATTCGCAGCATTTCTCTGCGGATTGCTGTTTGACATTGTTTCACATGACGTTATTGGTACTAATGCCCTCGCTAAAACAGTCGTGGGATTTGTTGCAGGCTGGTTTTACAGGGAGAATAAGGCAAATGTGATAATAGGCAGTTACAGGTTTATAATTATTGTATTCATTTGTGCATTGGTACACAATCTAATTTATTCATTTTTTTATATTAAGGCAACAGATATATCATTAGTGCCTTTCTTTATGAAAAACGGGATTGCATCTTCGCTTTATACAACGGTATTCGCAGTCCTTGCCATGCTTTTTAAGATTCCGAGAAAATAATAATATTATCATAAAATTTAATAGTCGAGTGAAGATAATAATTTATTTTTTATCACTTCCGCCTTCAGATGCTCCATCTTACCGAACGGATAGCTTGAAACCATGCGATAAAATTCTATATCCTCAACAAGCCTTTTTCCTAATTCAATTGCTTGAACTATATCATATTCATGCTCAAGGCAGGTATATGGAAACAGATCATCAGCATGTCCAGTGGATTTGGTAGTTATTATAGGTATCTGAAGTGCGGCAGCGTCCAGAACATACCTGCCCCAAGTAAACCTATCATCGAGATTAAGCCAAATAAAGGAATCGCGGTTTTCTTCAAAATAGTTTTTGAGCGTTGTTTCAGTTTTTATGAGTAAATTTTTATCAGCATAGTATTTTTCAGCTTTTTCAATATTGAAATTCGGGGAATTAGAGCCATAGGTTTTATAATTTGATAAAAGTGTATTTAATTTTCTTGAAATCCTTTTTTCGTAGCCGTAATAAGGCAAACCGATTTCTTTAGCTGCTAAATAATCATTCTGTCTGGTGAGAAGCCATGGGCAGATGAATAATCTTCTCTGTCTTTTCTCTATTTGTATTGCCATTTGTGTGATTGAATCAACCGGATAAGGAATGCCAATGTATTCAACTTTTGAATTCGTCAATTTTTTGAAAAAAGTTAATGTATATTTATTTATTACATTTATCAAATCAGATGAATCCAGTAATGCCTTAATGAATACATTTGGTTTTAAATAATATGAAAGGTCGCCCTCAATCAGGGTTACCCACTTCACATTTTGTGGCTTGTTTTTTTGAAGGCTTAATAATTTAGGTAGATATTTATTATGAAAATTTGAATTTGCAATTACTATATCATAATTGGCGATGTCTTTGGGGTTTGCTTCAAGAATGTGTACATAATCGCTATTAAAAGCATAGACCCAGCTTTCTATGCCGGTAGTATATTTTTCATCTTCTTTTCTTTCCACGGCAGACCATCTGCCCGGGTTGCCGCCCATTACAAGGACTTTGGGATTTGATACATTAAAGTTTGACTGCATTTCTACAAATAATATTCATACTGAAAAATATTTAATTTATAATTTAGATAAATATACTTATCTTTCAAAAATATTTGTGTAATAATTATAATTTTATTTGAATATTGAAAAAGTTTTTAAAGCAAATAGAAAATTTTAACCGTAGGCTTCTTTATTCTTTATTGAAAATATTTTTCAAAAACCCTAAAGCGTCTATACCTCTCGATAAATCTCAAATTAAAAAAATCCTCATTTTCAGGTATGACGTAATCGGAGATATGCTTGTAACAACACCTGTATTTGATTTAATCAGAAAACATTTACCTGATACGGAGCTTCATGTGCTCGCTTCTTCAAAAAATTCTTTTCTGATTAAAAATGATGAACGCATTGATAAAATTTATGAATGGGATAAAAAATATTTTTCTTTATTTTCATTAATCCAAAAGATGCGAAAAGAGAAATATGATTTGATTTTAGCTATGGTGCTTTTCAGGACGACATTTTCGGGTTTACTTGCCAATTTTATAGGAAAGAAAAAAGCAGTAAAAGTTACAGTTTTGCATGAAAAAAGGAAGGATTTATATTCAGCATTATTCAATGTCCAGGTTAATCTGTCGGAATGGCGACAGAAGGTTACTATGGCTGAATTACAATACAGAATGATTTGCATCTTGTTTGATTTAAATTTTAATAATTTAGATATAAATTTAAGTTTGCCGATTCCCGAAGAAAATCTAAAAACTGCCATAGATTATTATTCAATACTCAGCAAGAAAAGAAATATTATACTGAATATATCCTCTCGTGAATCTTTTAGAAAGTGGTCAGTAGAAAATAATAAGCATTTAATTGAGAAAATAATTAAGAAATATCAAGATGTAAGAGTAATTATCTCATCTTCTCCTGAAGATTATGATGAAGCAAAATCAATTTGCCCTGAACGAAGTGAGCAAGTGACTTTATTCAAGCCTACGCAGGATATGTGGGATGTATTCGCACTTATCCGGTATTCAGATTTGGTTATTTCTCCCGATACGGGAATAATACATATAGCTTCTATGTTTAAAAAGCCAGTGCTGGGCTTATATTCGAGCATAAATAATAAAGATTCCGATTGGGATGCGTTTGGTGTTCCATTCAGAAAAATTTTATCCAGAAATAGTACACCTCTTTCTACAATTACAGTGGATGAGGTTTTTGAAGCTTTCTGTAATTTATATCAGGAATGCTTTAAAAGCTAAAACCACTGGATATTTTGGCTTAAATTAATCCCTTATTAAAATAATTTTATGTGTTATAATTTTGCTTCCCGCCTGCAAAGATAAAATATATATACCGGAAGGCAAATTTTCGGCTTTATATATGTATGAATGAATACCTTGTTGCAATGCGTCATTTGCAATTGTAGCAATCTCGTTACCTAATAAGTTATAAACTTTTAAGGTAACAAATTCAGGTTTATTTATATTAATATTTATATTAAGTTCAGAACTGAATGGTTCAGGATAACATCCTAACTTAATATCCGGTTCAGGTGTGTAATCATCATTTACACCTACGGTTCTCATGTCTATTATATAAGCATCAACGCTTGAATCCTGCTCTATATTTTGCCTCCAGTTACTTGCAAATAATACCCTCGTGCCTGTCCTGCTGATTGTTGCATGAGGCTCGGCAAAGTACATACTGCTGTCTGAATTTGGTGTAGAGGGGCTGAATCTCCTGCTATGGTGATGTGCCAATCTTCTCACTAATCCTGCCGTGTCTAAGTTCACTTCAAATATCTCATCTTCAAACGGTGTCCAGGTAAGGCTGTCATCGGTTAGTCTCCCTTCACCGTCATAAGTGCTTACAAGGCACCAGCCCTTATTTGCCGTGTTCCTGCATGATATATGGTCATATTCATACCATGCGTGGTTAATCAGCCTTGTTTCTGCACCATCGGATAAATTGTACTTTGTTATATAGGATTCATTTGAAACAGAATCATAAAAGGATAAAACCAAAATTTCATTTCCTTTTGAATCTGTGCCTACGTCACTATGACCAAATCCGAGAGGTTTCTGCCAAAGAAAATGCAAATTCCTGTCATAAACTTCCACTCCTTTATACCTGCCCGTGTCAAGAGAAGCATAATCAATAACGACATAGTTCCCAAGGGGCGAAATCGAAACCCAGTCGAAGTCGCTTAAACTGTCTGGTAGAGCCATTTTTGATACAATACTATCATTTATTATATCATAAACCACAATATCTTTGAAAGTGCTTATTTGTGTGCTGTCGTTATAAACCACACCAGCAAAAGCCCAATACCTGCCGTCATCCGATAAATTTCCTTCGCCGCATGTATTGGCGAAAGTATAATCGTTAAAAGTGTGCAAGCCGACATCTTCTCCTGTTGAATTGTTATATTGTCGGAGTGTGTTGTACCAGGAATAATAGATAATATCAGGGTTTGTGGGATGCCAGAATACATCTTCTCCACCAAGATAGTCAAGTGTTTTGATAAATTCATAGGTCTGACCGTTGTACAATAATACTTCACCGCTTCCGGTAAAAATAAGCATCAGCGATTCATCGGAATTCCAAGCCTGACGCTTTGAATATTGAGGAACTTCTCCCGGATAGCCATTGGTTCTCGCATCTGTTATTCTTGTTATTCTGGTGCCGAATTTTGGGTCGGTATATGGAACACCTTTTTGCGGTTTAGGGATGTTAGGCTGAAATATTACATCATGTGTTGTAATGCCTTGTGCCAGAACAAGTGATATTGAGGAAAATAAGTTTAATAAAAAAGCTGAAATTAAAATATTTGCTTTCATATTTTGCACCTTCATTTCTATGATAATTATTATATTTCTTGTTCCTACGCTCTGCGTTGGAACATACTTTTAATGCTCTGCGTAATTAAATATAGAGTTCATTATAGTTCCCAAGTACTGTCTTATTAAATTAATAATTAACTCGTTTTATCAAAACCAATCCATGTTTATCGAGACTAATCCTTTCTTCCCTGCATAATCAACTGCACTTGAATACCTCCATTCTTTAGGTTCTTCAACATATCCTTTTCTTACAGGATTTAAATGAATATATTCTAACTTTTGCCTTAATATATCTGAATTAAATATTTGCACAGGATGAATACCTTCCTGCCATAATTGATATGTCATATCAATC
>JBEKWK010000292.1:0-4716 GCA_049513175.1 FCB group bacterium | reverse complement strand
ATCGAAGTTGAAACCCCGAAGATTTACATCCTTCATTGCAAGAACTTTTGAAGTGGTTTTATTTAGCATAGCAGGCTTTTCATCGCCTGTTACTTTGATTTTAATCGTAAAGTCTTTAGCCGTTAAGACAGACCAGTCAAGCTCGAAAATCGTCGGCTGATGGGAATTGACCTGCGATTTTATCTCCGGGCAATTATGCCTGTGAATGGTCATCTCCTGACCGGCTTTGATAGTGCAGACGATTTCGTCACCCGGCAAAGGATTACAGCATTTGGCATAGATTATTTTTACACCGGGTGCCTTTAGAGTTTTGCCGACACTGTCAAGATTGTACTTTGATAACTTGCCGTTTTTGTTGTTTGTACCGAAATCAATGCCTTTGATTTTCTCGTTTACATATTCGTAAATCAGGGATACATCAAGCTGCGCGGTACCGAGGGCATTGTAAAAATCTTTATAATGCTCAAACTTGAGAGTCTTTAGTAAATCGTTAAATTCAGCTTCGGTGAATTTATGATTGACCTTTTCCAAAAGAGCTTTCCAAATTTGCAGACCTTCTTCACCGGCTCTGCGACCTTCCGCTTTCAGGTATTTCATAATAAGGTTTTTTGCACGCTGGGTGATGACATATTTGAGCCATTCTTTTGAAGGTTTCTGATTTTTGGAAGTGATGATTTCAATTGTGTCGCCGCTTTCCAGCTTGTAATCGAGTGGAACAATTTTCCCGTTAACCTTCGCCCCGATACAATGAATACCGATGTCCGAATGAATGGCAAAGGCAAAGTCAAGCGGGGTAGCCTCTTTAGGGAAAATCCTGAACTCATTTTTGGGAGTGAAAACTATAATCTCATCTGCGAATAAATTTTGGCGTACGGAATCAATGAGTTGTTCCGGAGTCTCTTCGCTTGGGTTTTCGAAAATATTTCTTACAAGTCCCATCCACTCCTCGATATTCTTGTCATCGAGAACGGACTGTGCAGGCAGGAACCCGCGTTTATAGTTGAAATGGGCGGCTACTCCTCTTTCGGCTATCTCGTGCATTTTTCGGGTACGGATTTGAATCTCAACCGATTTATTATGCTGTTCGTCAATTACTGCCGTATGAATAGATTGGTAGCTATTCTTCTTGGGCATGGAGATATAATCTTTAAAGGTACCGGGAACGGGAGTATAGATATCTGATATAATACCATAGACGATAAAGCAGTAGGAGCTGTCATCGGTATCAATTATAATTCGCACAGCGAACAAGTCGAATAGCTGTTCCATCGGCAAGCCGCGTGCAATCATCTTATGATAGATGGAGAAAATATGCTTAGGTCTGCCGGTAATCTCAAACTTTATATTCTTCTTTCGCAGGAATTCATCTTTGTTCAGCCGTTCCATTATAGGAGCGGAAAAAGTGTCAATGTACTCTTCACGCTCTTCCCTTGTTGATTGAAGTGCAGTGTTAATTTGATTGTAAGCTTCGGGATTTGTATATTTGAAAGAGAGGTCTTCCAGTTCCCATTTGATGTTGGCAAGACCGAATCTTTCAGCAAATGGTGCATAAATCTCCATGGTTTCTTCGGACATCTGGACCTGCTTAGTAGGAGAAACCCAATCGAGAGTTCTCATGTTGTGCAGGCGGTCAGCAAGCTTTATAAGAATGATACGGACATCTTTGAATAAGGAAAGCAGGAGCTTACGGTAATTTTCGAGATGCTCTATTTTATGTCCTTCGATGTACCTGATTTTTGTTATCTGTTCGACGATTTCAGCGATTGTAGTGCCGAACTCGGATTGTATATCCTTCATTCCGAAAGTATCGCCTTCGTCCACAACATTATGCAAAAGGGCGCAGGCAACGGAAATGTCATCGAGTGGCATTTCGCTGATGATAATATATGCGACCTGCAATGGATGTGTATAAAATGCTTCTCCGGTTTTGCGGACTTTGTTTTTATGAGTTTCGTAGCACCAATTAAAAGCTTTCTTGATAAGCTCTTCATCAACGGTGATGAGATTATTTTTGCATGCTTCTATAAGGTGTTCCAAATCGGTCTTTGGGTCGCTACCAATTATATATTCAGTATCTACCTTTGACTTTTTCTTTCTTAGGGGCCAAAGAGTCATTTGAAAATGTAAATAATATTATCTATAACTTAAACTAAATTAATAATAAACTAATCCAATACTAATACTGCATCTTTTTGAAGCTGTTTTTCATTCAGATGCTTTAATTCATGAAGGAGGAAAATAGTAACCAACGTTGCAGATAAAATATCAGAAATTGGCTGTGACATCCAAATGCCGTCTAAATTAAAAAACTTGGGTAATATGAGCAGCAAAGGAATAAGCAGGATTACCTGCCTCGATAAAGTCAGAATGATTGATTGCTTTGCTTTTCCTACAGCCATAAAATAACTTGTCCCAATCATTTGCAGTCCTAACAAAGGGAACATCAACAGGACAATCCTTAGACCATGAGAACCAATATGCATTAATTGCTGGTTATTATTGCAAAAAATACTTATAATCTGGTTGCTGAAAAACATGACAGTAATAAATCCCAAAAGACTTATTGATGTTGCCGCCGTTAATCCGATTTTTAGTGTCTCTTTAACACGATGAAAATGTTGGGCTCCGAAATTATAACCAATGATAGGCTGTATTCCCTGGTTGATACCAATGATAGGCATCATAAACAAACCGTTAATGGCAAAACCGATTCCCATAGCGGCAATTGCAAGGTCTCCGCCGTAGTAGGCTAATTCTCTGTTGAAAATCATAATTATGGCACTGCTTGCAATTTGCATAGCGAAAGGGGAAACACCTATAGAGAATATTCCTAGAATATACTCCTTCTTCAATTTCAAATTATGCAGCCTGATTTTAATTATACTGTGTTTACTAAAGTAAAATCCTAAAACCAGAAATGCCGTAATAAATTGAGCAAGTACGGTTGCTAATGCAGAACCTTTAATACCAAAATGCAGTCCAAAAATAAAAATCGGGTTCAAAATAGCATTTAATACTGCACTTGAAGCGATTGTCAGCATGGCGATTTTCGGCTTACCTTGTCCACGAATAGTATTGTTTAGTGAAAATCCTAAAGACTGAAAAATAGTTCCAAATAACAATACTCCCGTATAACTTTCAGCATAAGGCAACACTTCAGCACTTGCTCCGAAAAGAGTCAACATCGGTCTCATAAAAATGAAACCTAAAATCGTCATGCAAGAACCGATTATTAAACTTAGCAAGAATGAATTCGCAATAATCTTTTCTGCTTCATCTATTTTCTTCTGTCCTAATCTGATTGATATAAGTGCGGAGGAACCGATACCAACCAACATACCGAAGCCCATAAATATTATTATCAGCGGGAATGTTACGGCAATACCGGAAATGGCAAGAGCTCCTACACCACGCCCGACAAAAATCCTGTCAACTATATTATACGAAGCCATCACCAGCATTCCAATGATTGCCGGCAAAGAAAACCTTAGTACTAGTTTACTTATTTTATCATGTTCAAGATTTTGTATTTCTTCCATCGTTCCTGTAATTCTGTTTCAATAAATCCTTGTATAACGTAATTCAAGTATCTATATTTCAATAAATAATTTAACCCGAATTTAAACGTTTAATAGTAAAACAATTACGAATTAATTTAAAATGTGTATTTATTTAAAAAAAATAATTTAAATTACTGATTATTAATAATCATAATTTTGGAAATAAAATGAAAAAAATTATATCTATAATTTCTTCTTTATGTGCAATCTTGTTCGGATGCAGTTCAGATTATCAATATCTGCCTGTAGTAAAAGAAGTTGATTTGAATAAATATTTAGGTAAATGGTATGAGATTGCATCATTCCCACAGAGTTTTCAAAAAGATTGTAATTGCACCACAGCAGAGTATTTTGCTACTGAATCTGATTATATAAAAGTCGTCAACTCATGCAGGAAAAAATCACCTCAGGGAGAATTAGCTACTGCAACAGGTAAAGCATTTATTGTCCCAAATACAAATAATGCTAAACTTAAAGTTCAGTTCTTCTGGCCATTTAAAGGAGATTATTGGATAATTGAGTTGGCGGAAGATTATTCTTATGCGGTTGTTGGGCATCCAAACAGGGATTATTTATGGATTTTGAGCAGAAGTCCTAAAATGGAAGAGCACACTTATCAAATGCTGCTTGATAAAATCAAGCAAAAAGGTTTCGATATAACTAGGTTGAATAAAACAGTTCAGATATGTTATTAGTACAATATAATTTTATTATTTCAAAATGCGTTTTGCTTCCTCCTGAAGACCTATTCGGTAGAGATACTGTGCATATAAATTTTTGTAGCTTGGCACATCCGGTGCTATGACCAGAGCCTCCCTATACGATTTAATTGCAAGATTCATTATATTTTCATCCTCATAAAATGAAGCAAGAATCAGTTTTGTGATGGCATTTTCCTGGTTTTTATTCCCAACTATTGATTCAAGTTCATCATTCACATCTTTTATTTCAGATTCATTCATTAAATATATACAATACTGGTCGGATTTTTCATCATTATTTCCTGTAACATACCAATAATAATTTTTACTTGTTTCAATCTTTAGATTTTGTAAATTAAGAACTAATGCAGTATCTGAAGTTTGAACCTTATAAATGGAATTATCTTTTCTGTCCATTAAATTAAAAGTATATTTTTTTACATTTTGATTTTTGT
>JBEKWK010000291.1:0-4744 GCA_049513175.1 FCB group bacterium | reverse complement strand
AATAGGGCAGTTAATTTTATCGATTTTGAAAGGATTAAACTACGTTTAATAGTAAAATAGAGCAATTCTAAAAAATATATTAATCTTGCAAGAAATCTTCTATTAAAGATATAAGTATTTTTTTTATAAATTGGTGGATTCAGACCTAATGGGTTCATGAAGCATTCTAAATAATATTAAAATTTATTCCATGAATTTTGGATGCGGATTAATACTAATAATTGTTTTATAGCTTTTAATAGTTTTCATTCCAAAAATCTGTTTTTGATGTCCGGTGAGGGAACCATGCAATTGTCGCTTCTTCCAAATAATTTGTATCGTTTCTTTGATATAATTTTATAAACGAAGTCCCGGAAAAACTTTGGAATAATAATTAATACGAAAAACAATTTCCAAACCCCGTCCAAATTTTTTAATACATTAAGTACTGCAGAAGATTTAATAGTGAATGTGTGTCCTTTGATGTAAACGATTGTATCTAAATAATCTGTTTGTAAACAGTATTGTTTTAGTAAGGATTGTCCTTTTGTGGATTGTATTGAAGCAAATATAAATTTCTTCTCCCGGTCTCTTTTGATTATGAATTGAACAAACCCATTGCATAAATTACAAAAGCCATCAAATAGCACAATATTATACTTTCGCTCCATTGAATTATGACGGTTTTATTCTATTATATTTAATCTATAACCAACGCCTGATTCTGTTACAAATAATTTGGGATTGGATGGATTTTCTTCGACCTTTTTTCTGATTTGTGCCATGAATACTCTAAGGTATTGAGTGTCTTCAGCAAATGTATTACCCCAGATTTCTTTCAATAAATATTTGTGTGTTAAAACTTTTCCTGCATTTACTACAAATAATTTAATTATTGAATATTCGGTAGCAGTTAGTTTAATAGTTTCATCATTTACTTTGACTGTTCTTGAAACTAAATCTACTGACATTCTTCCTGTTTTGAAAATTGCTGATTCGGTTACCGGTAGCGTATGCCTGAGAGCGGCTCTGAGTCTTGCTAAAAGTTCTCCGACACTAAAAGGTTTCGTAACAAAATCATCGGCACCATTATCTAATGCCATAATTTTATCCTGTTCCGAGTTCCTGACTGAAAGAACAATTACCGGAATACTACTCCATTCTCTAAGCTGTTTTAAAATATTTAATCCGTCTTCATCAGGTAAGCCCAAATCAAGTATTATAATGTCTGGATGGTTCATTGCCGCCTGGACAAGACCATCTTTACCGGTTTCAGCCTCAATTATTTGATAGGAATGAGATTCAAGACTTATTCTTAAAAATTTCCTTATCTGGGGTTCATCGTCTATAACTAATATTTTAATTTTATTGCTCATGTTTTACTTTTCAATTTATGTTTGAGTCATATCTGGGGATTCAGATGTATTAAGTATTATATTAAATCTTGCACCGCCTGTTTTGACATTTTCAGCTTCTATTTTTCCTCCATGTGCTTCAATAAAGCCTTTTGAAATTGACAAGCCAAGCCCTGTACCCCCTGCTTTTGTACCGGGAGACCTATAGAATTTGTCGAATATATGCGGTAAGGCGTTTTCGGGAAATCCCGGACCATTATCTTCAATGCAAATTATTATATCTTTTCCTTTTTGCAGTAATTTGATTTTAATAATAGAACCTTCCTGAGTATAAACAGCCGAATTTTGTAATATGTTAATAAGTGCCTGGGACATGAGAACAAAATCTAATTTGATTAGAGGCAAATCAGGAGCTGCTTCAATAATAATTTGATGATTTGTAAGTTCTTTTTGTAATTGTTTAAGCACGACACTTATTAAATCATTTATATCACACCAATCGAGATTTAATTTCATTAATCCGGATTCGAGTCTTGTCATATCGAGAAGGTTTTCAACTAACCTATTCAATCTGTTTGCCGCTAATTGAATTTCCAGTGTTAATTCTTTAATCGCATTCGGCTCTAAATTAATATCAGAATCAATCATGGTACTTGTTGCACCTGTGATAATGGATATAGGCGTTCGCAGTTCATGTGAAATAGAATTTAACAAAGTTTGGTAAAGCTTTTCTGACTCGGACATCAAGAGCAACTGCTTTGCTTTTTCTTCGGATAATTCTCTTTCATAGGCGGAGGAAATTTGAGTAATAAAATTAAGTAAAAGCGTTTCCTGGTCAATTAACGGTGCTGATTGAGATTTATACTTCAATCCGAGAACAGCAAATTTATCCCTGGGTGTCGTTATAGGAAAGAATTGAAATTCAGCGTCAGGAAGATTATCGGTATTCACTCCTGCAATTTTATTATTCTCAAAAGACCAGGTAGCGACACTCAATTGCTTGTAATCAATATAATTTAATTTTAACGATGTATATAAAATTTCTATTTTTTTATTTGCATTTGGGACTAAAAAAACTGCATCGGCATCGAATGTGTTTACTATATTGTCTACTGCTTTTTTTGCGACAGATTCCTTTGAAGTTGCATGTGAGAGTTCGTTTGTAAGATTATATAAAGCTACGGCTCTTTCTTCTCTTTGCTTAACTGCTCTTTGCTGGTAACGGATTTTTGCAGTTAAAAATCCTGTTACTAATGCAACAGAAAAATTCACACTTAATGTAATAATATCCTGAATTTTTTCGATATGGAATGTAAAAATAGGTGGTATGAAAAAATAATTCCAAAGTAAAGAACTTGTAATTGCTGCTACTAAAATTGGTCCCCGACCTACAATTAATGGTAAGAGAGTGATTGTGAATAATAATATTAATCCTACTGTTTGATAACCGATGTAAGGTGTTAGAGGAAAACAAAGGGTAGCAACCATGGTAATAATTAAAATTGCAATAACATATTGTTTAATTCCGCTTTTTATTTGTGGAATAAATCTTTTCTTTTTTGTTTGTTGTTTAAATTTCTCTGCCCTGACTGCATAAATATCAATATCACCGCTTTCGCTAAGTAATCTTGTTACAAGGTCTTTTCTTTTAAAAAAAGAAAATATTGTATTTCTTAAAGTTTTGCCGATTATAATTTGTGATACATTTTTTTGAAGGGCAATTCTCAATAAACCTTTTACAATATCTTCGTCAGTCGTTCTGATTATTTCACCACCCAATTCCTGAACAAGGTTTATATTTTTAAATAATTCCTCATTATCCCTGTCTGATAAGGGTTGTGAAGTCTGAACATAAACGGCAAGCCAGGATGCATTCATTGTTGAAGCCAATCTTCGGGTCCATCGAATTAAATTAGCAGAATATGGGCTGGGGCTGATAGCTACTAATAGTCTTTCACCTGATTTCCAGGGACCAATGATATTTTTTTTCTGCATGTATTCCTGCAACTTCTTGTCAACCCTTTCTGCAGTCAGTCTTAATGCAATTTCACGCAGAGCTGTAAGATTACCAATCCTGAAAAAATTCTCCGAAGCTTGTTTTGCCTTTTCAGGAATATAAACTTTTCCTTCCGCAAGTCTTTTTAGTAAATCTTCAGGTGGAAGGTCTATGATTTCAATGTCATCTGCGAGGTCAACAACTGAATCAGGAACTGTCTCATGGATTTTTATGCCTGTTATTTCTGCAACAATATCGGTTCGGCTTTCTATATGCTGAACATTCAATGTTGTAAAAACATTAATACCGTTTTCCAATAATTCAATTACGTCCTGATAGCGTTTTATATGGCGGCTTCCGGGAGCATTTGTATGTGCAAGTTCATCTACAAGCACTATCGCCGGTTTTCTTTGAAGTACAGAGTCAATATCCATTTCTTCTACAGAAATACCTTTATATTCTATACTTTTTCTGGGTATAAGCTCTAATCCTTTTGTTAATTTTTCAGTTTCTTGTCTGTTGTGAGTTTCCACGTAACCAATAATTATATCTTTGCCTTCCTTCTTAGCCTCATGTGCGACTTCCAGCATAGTATATGTTTTCCCTACACCGGCACTCATACCGAGAAATATTTTAAGCTTTCCTTGAATGGATTTTGCCTCTTCATTTTTTATTGAAGCTAGAATGGAATCAGGGTCAGGGCGTATTTCGTAATTATTATCCAAATATTTTTATTCCAGGGACTAAAAACATATTTTATTTTTCAACTAAATTAAGTTTTGTTTCTATTAAATTTATTGATTGCAATATAACATATGACTCATCATCGGTTTTGAATTTTGCATCAATACCTGCTTTATTTAATAATTCTTTTATCTTATTTGATAAATATGAAATTGAATTTGAAACATAAAACGGAAAATACCAAAAATAAAAGAAAGCTAAAATAATACAGAAAACACTGATAACGGACATATAAGTAATTATGCTGCCTGCATCGGTTTTGGCAATTTGATTTTTATTTACTACTGCCTGCATATTCTCAGAATTAATGTCATTTATTGATAAAATCACTTTATTGTATACAGGTAATACATTATTCAAATATAAAGAATTATTGTTTTGTTTTGACATTAATAATTTACAATCATCAAGGAATATTGCATAATTTTTTTTCAAAGTTTCTACATGTTCTTTCTCATGGATTTCTGTAATATTGTTTTGTTCATCTTTAAGGTTTTTTTCAAAATCTTTTTTCATTGTTTCAAAGTTTTCATTCATATTTTTTGAGCCTAATAGAGAGTATGCTACATCATCTTTCATTTTATCGAGAGCATAGTGCATATTTTTTGCATATCCGATGGAAAGATAATTATCTTTAAGAATATTTTCAGAATCATTGGCTAATTTACCT
>JBEKWK010000290.1:0-4780 GCA_049513175.1 FCB group bacterium | reverse complement strand
GCCTTGATTTCCTTATCAGTCAATGCACAATTATATATCCTAATATCATCTAAGGTACCTTTAAAATAATCATATGTTACCAGATAATTAGGAGCTGTTAAGCTGTTAACATGAAACCAAAAATCATATCCAATAAATAAATTTTCTGTATTTGATGGCATATCTTGAGTACAGATGCTGGAATTTTCAAAATTTCCGTCTAAATATACTTTTATATTTTTTCTGTCATATAATCCTACTAAAAAATGCCATTTATTATCATTTACGTTTGTTATGCCATAACAACATGTCGCTCCTTTGCCATACCAATCATTATCAATATAAAGTGAAAATTTATTCGTTGTATCTAAAAACGTTAAATATCCATCTCTTTGTTGTGAAGTATGCTGACATTTATTAACAATCCCTGACCAGTTGCCTCCCATCATATCTGTTTTAATCCACACGCAAATGGTTATTGGACCAACAATATTCAGGCTTTCAGAATTTTTCACTTCAATATAATTATCAAAACCGTTAAAATAATAGGCTTTGTTTGGATTGCCGAATCTGTCCTCAGTAAGGGTTGCACCATGTACCGTGCCATCGTTTTTGTTTCCGCTTTCATCATTTGCATTGCCGTTAAAGGGGTAATACGCGACTAAATTTTCAGTGGGAATTACACCCCAATCATCAGGTATTTTGTGGCAGCTAACTGTCAGGAGCATTAGTAGTGCTGAATAGATAATAATATTTTTCATAAAATACTCCAATATATAATTGGAAATAGTAATTTATTTAAATTTAGACGTTATATAATAAAATTATATTGCAGTATAATTTAATAAAGATATATTTAACTTCCAAAAATTTATTAATAAATCGGTTAATTAATTTTTGGCATGCTGTTACATTGCTATTGGATATATTTAATATTGTTTTTAAGGAAAAAATTATTTAATTGCAGGATTATTTTTTACAAAATAAAGTTCATTGAAATTTTTATTAATTGTAAGGAGAAGCGATGAAATACAAATTTACTTTTTCTATTTTAGCATCTTTTTTAATTCTGTCTATATGTGTTTATGCAAATGGATTGAACCTTAACAGCATTGGTCCGAAAGCACTTGGAATGGGCGGAGCTTTTATTGGTATTGCGGATGATTATACTGCTGTTTATTGGAATCCGGCTGGGGTAGTAAATCTAAAGAAACCACAGGTTGCATTATTTGTTACGGATGATATACCGGCTTCTACATATTATTATAATATTAATCCTTTAACAATTGATGCTAAATCAAAGACAAATCACTATCTAAGCCCCAGTGTGAGCGGTTATCTGCCATTATTAAACGGCGACCTTACAATAGGCTTGGGAGCTTTTGTTCCTGCAGGCTTGGGTTCCGAATGGGACGGCAATCAGCTTAAAGCTTTAAAGGGTGGGAATGTTTTCAATTGGAAGAGTAAAATTATGGCATACAGCTTTTCACCAGCAGTTGCATATAAAATTGATAAGATGTTGTCCGTTGGAGCCGCATTCAATTTGTATTACGCTACTATGGATTTAAGCCAACCTACGCCTGTTGGTAATTATCAATATACTGAAACCGGCAATGGTACGGGTACAAGTGTCTCTCTCGGTTTGCTTTATAATCCTATGGATATGTTAAGTATCGGTTTGTCATTTAAATCAAAAAATACTGTTAAGCTAAAAGGTACTGCAACGAATACTCAACTTCAGGCAGTAAACAAGCCGGAATCACCCTATAGCCGTGACCTTGCGTGGCCCATGTGGTTCGGAGGAGGCATTGCATTAAGACCGACAGATAATCTGACAATAGCCGCCGACATTCAATGGAGCAACTGGAAAAAAACGGAAGATACACTTGTTACGACCTATGATAATTGGGTCCCTTATATGACGCTGGCACAAAGAACTATGTACCTGCATTGGAAAGATTGTATCCAATATCGCTTAGGCATACAATATATGACTTCCAAAACTATGTCTCTACGATTAGGATATTATTATGACCCGGCGCCGGCTCCAGACCAGACATTGAATATACTTTTCCCAAGCGATACTTATAATGCGGTAACAATTGGTTGTGGTAATGATTTCGGATGGCTCAATGTGGATATAGGCTTGGAATATTTATTCGGAAGTAAAAGAACCGTTACTCCGGGACCTGATTTAATCGGTGGTATGCCCGGTGACCAACAAACGAATATTTTTGCGTTCAGTCTCGGTTTTTCGTATAAATTTGAATGAAATTAATATAATTCACAATTAATAAATTTAGGGAGAGTAGCGATGAAATTCAAATTTACTTTTTCAATTTTATCTCTATTTATAATTCTGTCTGTTTATAGTTATTCAAACGGATTAAGCCTCAACAGCATTGGACCAAAAGCCCTTGGGATGGGCGGTGCCTTTATCGGTATTGCGGATGATTATACTGCTGTTTATTGGAATCCTGCAGGCATAGTGAATTTAAAGAAAGCCCAAATCGCACTATTTGTAACTGATGATGTTCCCTGGTCTACTTACCATTATGATCCCGGTTATCCGAGAATGGGTGTTGATGCAAAATCAAAGACAAATCATTACATCAGCCCCGGTGTGAGCGGATACATTCCATTTTTAAACGGAGACCTTTCAGTAGGCTTAGGAGTTTTTGTGCCTGCTGGCTTAGGCTCTGAGTGGTACGGCGGAGACTTTAAATTGCTTACAAACGGAGCATCATTAAATTGGAAAAGCAAAATTATGGCATACAGTTTTTCGCCGGTTATTGCATATAAATTCGATAAGATGCTGTCCATTGGTGCTGCATTAAATATATACTATGCAACAATGGATATGAGCCAGCCAAGTGGAAGCTTCCAATATACTGAATCGGGAAATGGAATAGGTTATAGCGGCTCTCTGGGTTTGCTCTTTAATCCTTTTGATATGCTGAGTATCGGTTTATCTTTAAAAACACAGAATACCGTGAAACTAAAGGGTACGGCAAATACTAATGAATTTTATGATTTAAAAATTGGAGGTATTGATAGTTCTCCTTACAGTCGAGACCTTGCGTGGCCCACGTGGTTTGGTGCGGGTATTGCTTTAAGACCGTTCGATGGTTTAACTATTGCTTTTGATGCACAATGGAGTAATTGGTCAAAAACTGAGGATTCTGTCTTAACAACTTATAATAATAATTATTGGAAAAATTTAGGATTAGGAACTCAAACATTGACTTTACATTGGAAAGATTGTATACAATATCGATTAGGTGTACAATATATGACCTCCAAAACTATGGCTGTCCGTGCGGGATATTACTATGACCCGGCACCGGCTCCCGATGAAACTATGAATATCCTTTTTCCAAGCGATACATATAATGCGGTAACGATAGGCTGTGGTAATGATTTCGGCTGGCTCAATGTGGATTTAGGATTAGAATATTTATTCGGAAGTAAAAGAACTGTTCCATCAAAAATATTTTTTGATGGAAATAATGGAATAAGCGGTCTGCCCGGAGACCATCAGACAAATATTTTTGCTTTCAGTCTCGGTTTTTCATATAAATTTGAATGACATTTTATATTATTATGAAATCAAAAACTGAAATAAGAAACATTGTACTAATTATAATAATCGGAGTATTATTTTTTATTCCTTATCTCGGCTCTGTGCACCTTTTCGATTGGGACGAAATAAACTTTGCGGAAGCATCGCGGGAAATGCTCGTAACGGGAGATTACCTGACCGTAAGAATAGATTTTCAGCCTTTCCATGAGAAACCGCCTTTATTTTTCTGGCTTCAGGCAGCTTCAATGAAAATCTTCGGAATTAACGAATTTGCATCAAGATTCCCGAATGCACTGACAGGAATTATATCACTTCTGTTTATTTATACCATTGGAAAAAAGCTATTCGATTTCAGGTTTGGAATGCTCTGGGTGCTGACTTACATCGGCTCATTCCTTCCGTTTCTATACTTCAAATCGGGAATTATTGACCCTGTATTCAATTTATTTATATTTGTAGGGATGTATTTTTTATATATGATGTATTTTACACATATTGAAAATAAATATATTAAAAAATGGCATTATACCGCCCTGGCAGGACTTTTTATTGCTCTTGCGGTTTTAACAAAAGGTCCTGTCGGGTATTTACTGCCGACTCTGTCTCTATTCATTTTCGGTATTTTAAACAGGAAGTACAGCAAATTTCCTTTTATGCAATTCCTGTTGTATAGCGTGATTGCTCTGCTACCATTGACTCTCTGGTATGTCCTCGTAATATCCTCAACAGGAGGAAATATTTTCTCTCAATTTATAATCTATCAAATCAGGCTTCTGACATCACAGGAAGCAGGACATGGCGGTCCAATCTATTATCATTTTGTGGTATTACTATTAGGATGTTTCCCTGCTTCAATTTTTATGTTAAGAGCATTCAGGAAAAATAATGAAGATAGTCTCCTGCAGAAGTATTTCCGGCAATGGGCTGTGATTTTGCTCTGCGTCGTTCTTGGAGTGTTTTCAATAGTTGAGACAAAAATTATTCATTATTCATCTCTTGCCTACTTTCCAATTACTTTTTTATCTGCTTATTCAATTTACTTGATAATTAATGAAAAATTAAGATGGAAAAATTCAACTACATGGTTACTCGGAATTTTCGGTATTGTAATCTCTATTTTGTTTATTTCCTTTCCTTTTCTAATGATGAATATTGGAAAATTCCTTCCAAAAGTTACTGATGCCTTTACACATGAGCTGTTGAAGGCAAATGTTCATT
>JBEKWK010000289.1:0-4789 GCA_049513175.1 FCB group bacterium | reverse complement strand
GGAGAAATTAAAAACGGTGAAGGAGTGTTCGGTCTAAGGAGAGCATTCCAGCAGGCTGGAGCGAAGACTGTGATAATGACACTATGGAAGGTATTTGACACACCGACACAAGAAATGATGACTAAATTCTATGCAAATTGGGTTACGGGAATGACAAAGCGTGAAGCCTTCAGCAAGGCACAGCAGGACTTACGCATGAAATACAAAGACCCGTATTATTGGGGTGCGTTTGTTATGGTGGGAGAATAAATTAATTAAAAATTACGAATTACTTATTACGAATAATCCCATAGGGATTATTCATCTGTAACACAGCAAACCCGGCAGCCATTGCATCCCCCTTGGGATTGTTCATTGACTTATGGATGAGCAACTCCACGGAGTTGAGGAGTGTCGGGGTTACGTGCAGTTACAGATGAACAACTCCTAACGGAGTTGATATTCCTGCCTTATATAAACCATACATGATATTTATAAATCCATATATTATTGTTCTTTACAACAAGATTTTAAATACTTTTTTAAACGGTTGAAAAAATTATTGAAAAAACCGTTGAAAAAATTATTAAAAAACGGTTGAATAAACTATTTAAAATTTGTGTTTTATTTTTGTATCAGTTCTTTGATAAGAAGCAGATGTATTCAATTCTTTGTATTTCTTTGTGTCTTTTTTCTTGGTGTTCTTTGTGTTAAAACTCTTAATTGAAAACCTTTAAACACAAAGCACACAAAGTTTTTTACAAAGTTCACAAAGTAAAATGAGTTTGTAAAGTTCATCAAGTTTATAAAGTAAATCTTAAATTTTTAATTGATTAGATTTCCACCGAGCTAATTCTTAATTTTTAATTCTTAATTTTTAATTCTTTGAACTACTTACAGATAAGGAATATTAAAAAATCGAGTTTTTTGGAGGATTTGGCGGCGAGCACATGATAATTTCTTTGAAATGAAATAATTGCAGAGCAACCGGGCAAGTTGGATTTGGGATGTTTTGGAGGGGCAAGAGTTGAAAGTTTGTAAAGTTTAAAAAGTTTTTAAATTAATTAGGAGTTAGGAATTATGAATTAGGAATTGAATTTTTTTCAAACTCCTAATTCCACACTCCTAATTCCTAACTAAAAAGCAACGAGCAAAAACAACTGCTCCAAATTACCCTAATCGAAACTCAATTAGAGGTCTAATGCCCTTCTGCTAACCATCTATCCGCATCAATGGCGGCGGAACAGCCGGAACCGGCGGCACTGACTGCCTGGCGGTATACATGGTCCTGCACGTCGCCGCAGGCAAAAACGCCTTCTATATTTGTATGTGTAGATTTTCCGATTGTCTTAATATATCCGTTTTCGTCAAGGTCAATAATTCCCTTGAAAATACCTGTATTCGGAGTATGACCAATAGCTATAAAAGCTCCTTCTCCGGGATGTTCTGTGATTTCGCCTGTTTTTACATTCTTCACCTTAATTCCTGTCAGCTTTTTTACTCCGTTTTGCGAGCCTACGTACTCTTCCAGTATGGAATCGAGCAGATAATCAATCTTGGGATTCTCTTTTGCACGCTGAACCATGATTTTGGATGCCCTGAACTCCTGCCTGCGATGAACAAGTGTAACGCTTGTAGCAAAGTGAGTCAAATATGTAGCCTCTTCAAAGGCAGTGTCCCCGCCGCCTATTACAAATATCTTCATTCCTTTGAAGAAGAAGCCGTCGCATGTGGCACAAGCTGATATGCCGTATCCCCAAAAGGTATCTTCGCCCTTGGTCTGAAGCTTTCTTGCAGTTGCCCCGGTGGCTATGATAACGGCATCAGAAGTGTATTCCGTGCCTCTGTCAGACCACATTCTGAAAGGTCTTTGCGAAAAGTCAACTTTATCTATATTTTCATAAATTGATTTGGCACCGAATTTATTTGCCTGTTTCCTGAAAATTTCCATCATTTCGGGACCTGTTATGCCATCGGGGAAGCCGGGATAGTTCTCGACATCTGAGGTTATTGTTAATTGTCCTCCTGGTTGATTGCCCTCGAATACGACGGTTTCTATATTTGCCCTGCCTGCATATAAACCGGCTGTGAATCCCGCCGGACCCGAGCCTATTACTATTAGTCTATGATGTTCTGCCATTTTTATCCTTAGTTGTTAGTTGTCAGTTATCAGTTGTCAGTAAAGCGTCATTCTGAACGAAGCGAAGAATCCATTGTTTGAGAAAGTATATGGATTCCTGCTTTCGCAGGAATGACATTTAATTATATTTCTTATATCAATTCTTAATTTTTAATTCATAATTCTTAATTAATTATCGCATTCAAGAGCCGCTATTCCCGGTAATATTTTTCCTTCGAGAAATTCCAGCGAAGCCCCGCCGCCTGTGGAAACATGCGTTATTTTGTCCTTCAGATGCATTTTATTTATCGCAGCGACAGAATCACCACCGCCGACAATAGTAACTGCTCCCATGGATGTGGCTTCAGCCAATGCTTTAGCAATCTGCAATGTGCCTCCGGCAAAATTATCCATCTCGAATACGCCCATAGGACCGTTCCAGACAACTGTTCTTGCATTGATTATTTCCTTTTCGAACATTTTTGCAGTCAGCTCTCCAATATCCAAGCCCTGCCAGCCGGGTAGTATCTCATTTGAATTTACCCTTTTGAAATTAGCATCATTTGAAAAGGTATCGGCAATAATCGTATCAACCGGCAGAAGCAATTTGACATTTTTCTTTTTGGCTTCTTCAATTAGCTGCTTTGCTAACTCTACCTTATCTTCTTCGAGCAGGGATTTGCCTATTTCATATCCCATAGCTTTATAAAAAGTAAACATCATCCCGCCGCCAATAAGAATTGTATCGCATTTATCGAGAAGATTTCTGATTACATCAATTTTCCCTGAAATTTTCGCTCCTCCAAGAACGGCTACAAAAGGGTGCTGTGGCTTAGATATTGCATTTCCGAGATATTTGATTTCATCGAGCATAAGATAGCCTGCAAAACGTTCCTCAAAGAATGATGCAACTGCCGCAGTGCTGGCATGAGCCCTGTGCGCAGAGCCGAAAGCATCGTTTATGTAAGCATCACCCAAAACAGATAATTGCTTTGCAAATTCCATGTCGTTTTTCTCTTCTTCCGGATGGAATCTAAGGTTCTCGAGAAGGACGATATTGCCCAATGAGGCGGTGTGAACCGCTTCCATAGCAATCGGACCGACACAATCCTGTGCAAACAGAACTTCAAAGCCGAATTTATTCCGAAGGTGATTAGCAACGGGTTCAAGTGAATATTTTTGATTAGGCTCACCTTTCGGTCTTCCCAGATGGGACATCAGGACAGGAATACCGCCGTCATCAATTACTTTATCTATTGTCGGAAGGGATTCGACTATGCGTGTATCATCAGTTACCTTGAAATGTTCATCGAGAGGAACATTGAAATCAACCCTAATCAGTACGTTCATCCCGTCGAACAAGTAATCATCTATTGATTTTATCATAAATACCTATGTGTTTATTGTTTAATTTCACCAATTATCAATGGTGTTTATGCTACTTTCATTATTAAATCAAGTATCCTGCATGAATAGCCGTATTCATTATCGTACCAGCCTATAATTTTTACAAGGTTGCCGTATGATTGTGTAAGGTCGGCATCGAAAATGCAGGAATGCGGATTTCCGACAATATCGCTGGAAACAATCGGGTCTGTGCAATATTCCATATAACCTTTGAGACTGCCTTCTGCGGCGGCTTTCATTGCGGCATTGATTTCCTCTTTTGTAGCCGGTTTTTCGAGATATGCCGTTAAATCCGTTAATGAGCCGTCAGGAACAGGTACGCGCACTGCATAGCCGTTCAATTTGCCCTTTACCGCTGGAATCACAAGTCCTACTGCTTTTGCGGCACCGGTGGTTGTCGGGATGGTATTTGCGGCGGCGGCACGGGCGCGGCGTAAATCCTTATGCGGTAAATCCAAAATTCTTTGGTCATTTGTATAAGCATGGATTGTTACCATTAAACCATTCACAATTCCCCATTTTTCCTGTAATACTTTTACCATTGGGGCGAGACAGTTAGTTGTGCAGGAAGCATTTGAAAGAAGTTTCTCTTTACCCGTCAAAGTGTGGTCGTTCACACCCATAACGACAGTTGCGTCCAAATCTTCCTTTGCCGGTGCGGATAATACGACTTTTTTTGCTCCATTGGCTATATGCTTTTCCAAAGGTTCACGTTTTGTATAAACACCTGTGGATTCAAGTACAATATCTACATTCCCTTTCCATGGCAGGGTTTCAATCTGCTTTTCTGCTGAAATATTGACTTTTAGCCCGTCAACAACGATAGCGTTACCTTCGACAGACACATTTCCTTTGAATTTTCCGTGGACAGTGTCATACTTCAAAAGATGGGCAAGTGTTGCGGCATCCGTTATATCATTGATTCCTACAAAATCGAATTTGTCTTTATACTTGAGTGCTTCTCTGAAAACAAGTCTTCCGATACGACCGAAGCCGTTAATAGCAAGGCGGATTGGCATGATGAACTCCTTTTATTTTATTAATTAAACTTATATAATATATTCTTGTACTAAAATCAGAATACGAAACTAAGAAATATTTAGTTTCCAAACCAAAAATCATTGAATACAAAATTATTTTATTGGATTTTTTACCACCCCTAAATCCCATCCTAAAATAAGAGGGGAATTTTAACGTGGTTCATATGCTTCCTAAGCTCCTTCTTATTAACCTTAACAATGGTTTTCTCAACCAGGTGCTATGGAACAAGGACAAAGAAAAACA
>JBEKWK010000288.1:0-4798 GCA_049513175.1 FCB group bacterium | reverse complement strand
ACATAAATAATATTTGGGAGAATTATCAAAAAGAGAAGTCCCTAAAAGTAAAACATGAACTTATTCTTCATTATATATGGCTTGTAAAATATGTAATCCAGCTAATGAACCTGCCTATCAATTCTATTTTAGATGAGGAAGACTTTTTAAATATCGGCATCCTTGGACTGCATGAATCAATTGAAAGATTTGAATTAGAAAGGGGTGTAAAATTTGAATCTTATGCCATACCACGAATAAAGGGAATAATACAGGATGAGCTTCGGCGGCTTGATTGGCTTTCAAGGTCAGCCCGTAAAAAAGCAACTGATTATATGCAGGCTTCCGATTCTTTACGCAGTAGTGAAGGCAGAGAAGTTTCACCCGAAGAAATAATGCAAAAGCTTAATGTAACACCGGAAGAATATCAATCCTATCTTGCCGCTGCTGCGGCGGCTAAAGCTACTGTTAGTCTTTCTGAATCTACAAGGGTGCTTGTTTCTGATGATGACACAGACTTACTCGAAGAAATTCCGGATATATCGCAGGATTCATTCCTGACTCAAATTGAAAATGAAGAACGAACTGATTTCATATCAAAATATCTAAATTCACTGACTGAAAAAAAACGTCTTGTGATTACACTCTATTATTATGAAAGTCTGACTTTTAAAGAAATCGGCACCGTGCTTAATGTCTCCGAAAGCAGGGTTTGCCAGATTCATACGCAGGTACTTGCAGATTTAAGAATTAAACTGACAGAGTTCGATAATGCTTAATGCGGGCATACAAAGGAAATTAGAATCACTTACGCAATTGCCGACTATTCCTTTTGTGATTTCTGAAGTGTTGGGTGCTGTAGATAATACAAATATAAGCGCCTCCCGGCTCGGTAATTTAATTGAAAGAGACCAGGCTCTAACCGCTAAAGTTCTCAGAGTTGCTAATTCTCCTTTTTACGGTTTTTCAAGAAAAATATCCACTATTGACCTTGCTATTGTTGTTATGGGTTTGAATACAATTAAAGAAATTGTATTAAGCCTTGCAATTCAAAAATTCTTTACTAATATAAATCCATTAATTTTTAATGTTAAATCATTTTGGCAATACTCGGTTTTCTGTGGTTCATGCGCCAGGTTACTTGCAAGGAAATTAGGATACAGGCTGGTCGGTGAAGCTTTTGTAGCAGGACTTATGCATGACATTGGGATATTAATCATTATTCAATATTTCTATGACCATTTTAAGAAGATTAGAGAATTAATAAGATTACAGGATGTATCTCTTATAAGGGCAGAGAAATTAGTTTTAAAATGCACTCATTGTGATATAGGTGCATGGATAGCTGAGAAATGGAATCTGCCCTCACAGCTTTGCAGAGCTATCAGGTATCATCATTCAACATTCTCTGAAGTCCAATCCGCTTTAGAATTTGAAGACTCCCTGAAAATTAACACAAAACAAGGAATTGAGATATCTTTCTCGGAAACCGAACAACCATTAACGGCAATAGTGGCTATGACTGAATGGTTCGCGGATGAAATGAAATTTAATAACTGGACTTACGAAGCAAGGCAATCAAATCTTTATATGGCAGGTGAAGTTCTTGAAGAAATCAGCAGTCACGACTTGCTTAATCCCGAAAGTGCAATTAATGCCCTGAAACAGGAAATAATTGTTGAATATCAGAAAGCTTCGGTATTTAATGAGATTTTATTGAAAGGTCGTATGTGATAAGTAATATTTTTCGCATACCGGACTTTGAGCTATTGCTCTCTCAATATAATATAGATAAACAAATCACTATTTTTATAAATTAATCTGTTTATTAAGATAAATAAATTCAGATGGATAATAATCAAAACAATATAAAAACTTTAGAAAATGATTTTATTCAAAATCCTGCTGAAATTGAACAAAGTCAAAGCGATTACATACGCGCACTTGAAATGGCTGTACAACTTCTTCAAAGAGAAGTAGAAAATCTAAGGAGTCAAAATAAAACTGAGGATAATACTAAATCCATAAAAAAAATTGATGCCGAACCGAAACCTGAATTTAATTTCAATGAATGTAAAACCAACAATGAAGTTTTATCGAAACTTCATGATTCTTTCTCCGGGCAATTCTCGATAATAGAAAGTAATATTTACTTTTTTACACCATTAAAGAGATTAACACCTGTTTCCGATTCCGAAACTTCCACAACTTTAAATAATTTTACAAACCATTTCGAAGAGGAAGGAATCATTGATTGGGTAATTGAAAGAAAATCTCCAAATGTTATTCCTAATCTTGGTGAAGAGCCGGAAGGTATACGAACATATTTTATTCTTGTACCATTGTTTTTAAGGGGTAATGCAATAGGTATGTTCATTGCAAGGACTTCACGTGAACCGTCAACCTTTGCCTTGGAAGACATGAATATCCTGAAGGCAATATCAGAATCAGCCGCTATAGCTCTCGATAATATCAGGAGTTCCGAAGAAATATTTAACATGAATAAACGGCTAAGTACTCTCAACAAGCAGATGTTTTATTCATCCCGTTTGGCTTCGATAGGTGAATTAGCAGGGACTATTGCAAATGAAATTACTAATCCATTAGGAATAATTAAAGGGCATTTCAAATTGCTGGAATCGGGGGTTGGAGAGCAGAACATGCGTTATAAAATCATTAATAAACAAATTGTTCTTATTGACGAAATCATAAAAAGACTGTCTGCAATAGCCGAATCATCTTCTGCTGATATACCGCCCTCTGTAATCAACCTTGCAAATCTCGCAGACGAAGTGCTTCTTTTCACAAATTCACAGTTGCAACGCGATAATATTAAAGTTGAAAAGGAATTTGATAGTACGGAAATTACAATCCTCGGTATAAAAACTCAACTTGAACAAGTTCTGCTTGGTATTCTATTAAATGCGCGTGACTCGATGCCGGATGGAGGAAAAATTTCAATAAGCATTTATAAAAATAAAACAGCAAATATCACCATTTCCGATAATGGTATCGGTATCAGTGAAAATGAGCTTAATGACATTTTTGAACCTTATTATTCCATGAGACCTGATAAGAAATCATTAGGTACAAATATATATATGATTAAAAATATAATCGAACAACACAAAGGAATTTTATCCGTCAACTCGGAAGTAGGTAAAGGAACATCATATAAAATAACTTTGCCTTTATTTAAACAAAAAAGTAAAGTTTCTAAATGATTTATTCATCAGTAAAACAAATTATATGAATAAATTTTATAAGAAAAATAATTTATTACGATTCATAATAGTGATTTGCTTTACTATTTCTCCCCTTTCATTATCTGCACAGGTACAAGTTCAGCGGCTTGATATTGCCCCGCTCAACAGGGCTATTCTTTATTGTTCTGAAGTGCCGAAAAATTTTCATTCCGAACTTTCAGCCGATAAGAAAAAAATTACTATAATATTTACAAATGCAAATGTCCTCGATAGTTCAAGAGAATTTCACGGTAAGGGAATTATACAGGATATTTATATACAAAGCTTTAAAAAAAACCTTGAAATAAGTATAATACTCCAGGATAAACGAGGTTATACAATAATGCCGCTTTTTTATTCACATGCTTTAGCAATTGAAGTATTTCAATGGGATAAAATAGATGAAAGTGAGGATAATTATAGAAGCGGCTTACTTGCATTGGAGGATGGACTGATACCCATTTCAAAAAAATACCTACAGAAATCGGCAAGCCTTTCTAATCCTGATGCAATTAGTATACTCGCCTTACTTAACCTCCAGGAAGGAAAAGTAAAGGAAGCAATAAAAAATCTCTCATTATCTGTTAAAACAGATATTAAGATACCTGATGTTTATGCAGCAGTATCGCAAATTTGTAATCTAAAAAAAATGCAAAAGGAAGCCGATTCCTATGCCGAAAAATTTTACAGGTCTACTAATCTAAAATCATTCCCTGAAGTAGCTTTATCCAATCTAAATGCTGCCGATACATCGGGAAAAGATATTGATTCCGCAATGAAAATTTTTAGAGATTTCGCTTTTAAAGATACTATTAAAACGATTGCTATAGTTGATTCCTTAAAAAAAGATACATTAAAAAATAATTTCAAAAACATTTTTAAAAATGAGAATAAAAATGAATCAAAAGATAATCCAATTATCCAGGTTTTGAAATCATTTCTTCCAAAAGAATCAGTGAATCTATTTATATTTGCTGCAGTTTTTATTTTGATTATTATTATTTTTATTATTTATGCATATATAAGATGGAGAAAACAGCAATTACATAATGTAAAAAAGGAGACTAACAATAAATTTCAAAGAGAGTTTATAGCAGCTCAAGGTATCAGAACAGCACCCGGTTATGCATCAAAGGCATATCAAAAAACCGGCGATTTAGCAAAACCGATTATTAATAATAAGAAAATTGAGACTACAACAAAACCAGATAAATCGGATGAGTTAAAAAAGACAATTTCGTTCGAAGCACAAATTGATAAAATCGCAAATAAAATAGAAGAAGCAAATAAAATAGAATCACAATCGAATATTATATCAGAAGAAAGTGATGATTTAAATAGAAAGATTAAGGAGATACAATCACCAATATCAGCAAAGCTTGAATTGGCTCTGCATCTGCAAGAGGAGCAGAATAAAATAAAATTGAAAAATATCGAAACTTTAAATATGGATGAACTGGCTGTAAATGCAGATAAAATTGATGAGCTTGCAAAAAAATTAGGATTAGAAAAAGGTAGTATAGAGATTAAAAGTAGAATAAACGAATTAGGAAAAAATAAAAATAATTTGGAAA
>JBEKWK010000287.1:0-4814 GCA_049513175.1 FCB group bacterium | reverse complement strand
GTATGAATAATTTTTATTCAGCATGATTATCTGAAGGAGCCGCTAAAATCGGCGGCTTAGCCTGTGATTTAGCCTTTTTCTGAACTTCTATTGTCGAAACCAATAAACTTGGAGAACAAGCTGAAACAGGGACGTTACCAGATTCAGCACCGCAAATACCGTTAAATACTCCAAGGTCATCACCTGCGGCAATAATGTTTGCAAATGTTGTAAGCGGCGTACCAATTAAATCCACTCCTCTTACTAATTCATCAGCCTTTCCATCAGCATAAATTTTATAAACTATCAACGGATTTACATTGAAAGAGTTTGGTATCGAGCGTCCTGTGAATGTGAATCCGCCCTGGACTTTCTCAAAAAACAGTCCAAATTCTTTTCCTTGCTTTTTACATTCTTCTCTTAATTTATTTTTTAGCTCATTAATAGGAATGATAATATTTGAGGAAACAATTAAATTAGACTGCCTGGAAGTAGCTTTAAAACCGGCTTGTTTTCTGCCGTGTCCGTTTGAATGACTGAAACCTTCAATCGGAGAGCGGTCCATAAGAAAATTTTTAAAAATTCCATTATCCACACAAATTACTTTTTGTCCCTCAACTCCTTCGTCATCAAACTTAAACCCTCCGGAGACAGCATGCCCTTTTAAATAATTTATCGTGGGGTCGAAAACAACATTCATAAAATCAGGTAATATCTTGGTATTGATAGAACCCTTGAATGTCTGGCTGTTGTTGGGGTCTTTTAATCTATGACCTTCAACGCGATGACCGAAAATCTCATGGAAAAATACTCCGGCAGCCTCACCTGATAAAATTGCAGGTCCCGTGAAAGTTGTCATCAAGGGTGCTTCCCTAAGTGCTTTCAAAGTCAAAACCATTTTGAACAAGTCCTGCTTCATCGTATTTTCATCGGGTAAGCTGTCAGCATCAAATGCAAAATAACTTTTATATAATGGAAGATTCATTCCGTCAGTCGCTTTTGTACTTGCAGAAAGAAATACCCTTGCATGTGAATTTGATTGTTCTATTTCTTCTCCATCGCTGTTTAAATAATATTTTGTCTGGACATCAACATTTAAAGAAACACTGCCGTTATAGAGCCAATCTTCATTTGCAAAAAGTGCCGACAGCTTTCTTAATCTTTCTTCCCATGATTTTTTGTCAATTTTGAATACAACTTTGGAATCCGTATATTTATGAGGTTTTTCGTATGAGAAATCAGCCGAAGTATCTTCTTCCTGAACCTTTACTGCTTTATTGGTTAAAGCTTTTTGATAAGTTTCGACTGCTTTTTTATATTGTTTATCTGTAGCAAACCAGATAGCATTTCTTATTGCTTCTTCATTGTCTTCAATCGGCAGTTCAGTGACAGTTCTATCTGAACCAAAACTGAAAGAAGCCCCTCGTATAATATGTGTATTGTCGAATTTGTAATCGCCTACCCTGACATCTATATCAAGTATTCTGGATTTATTTGTTACATTTGTTTCAATTTTACCAAATGAAGCAGTGATGCTTATGCCATTTATTTCGGATATTTCATAAGATAAGAAATAGGGAGGGTATTGTTCTTTATTGAATTTTTCCATTACCCTATCCATTTCTTTTTTTGCAGAACTCAGTACAATTGATTCCTGGGAAAAAATAATATGGAGAGAAAATGGAATTAATAAAACAGTAATTAAAATTCTAAAAAATGATTTTCTCATCATGTAAACCTTTAACTTTAGATTATTTGAAGAATCCTGATTTTGTAATCAAACATAAACGGAAAATATTGGTTAATATTGCGATTTGAGTATTCCGATAATATATTTCAGTTTAAACGTCTCTTGTAATTAGAAAATATTAAAAAACATCTTAATAAATAAAAAATTTGCATTTATAGTTTCATATTTATAAATTTGTTAGTCTAAATATGACATTAAATTTATATAAAGAATTTATAATTAATAAATGCTTTAACGCAAATGAAATTTAAACTATCAATATTACTACTTCTATTAAGTTTTTCGTTACTTTATGCAGGCGATAATATATTGGATTATTTTACCGCCAGGTCAGACGGGAAAGTAATTACACTTGAATGGAAATCAATTGACGAAAGTTATATATCAGGTTTTGAGATAGACAGAGCAGGTTCAAACCATATCTTTGCTAAAATTTCGGATATGGATGCCAAAGGCTATAGCGCCTCATATAAATATGTTGACGAAGACGCATTTATGAAGGCGGGAGATAATAACAATACTCAATCGAATAATATTTTTTATTACCAGTTGAAAATTATCAAAAAGGACAATACTGCTTTATACAGTAATGAAGTAAACGTAACTCACAATATTAGCGGTATCAGAAGAACTTGGGGAATGATTAAGGAAATGTTCCGCTAAATTTAGACCTAATTATTTTTTCCTGAAATTAATTTTTTTTGTATTTCTTTTTTGTGGGAATCTTTCTCTACAAAGATTTGTTCATTTGTAAATGGATTTAAACCCGTGTAATACATTAATGTTGAATAAGTCGAAGGTGTCGGTGTAAATATTTGAACTTGCTCCGGAGACAACTTCAATTCATTCTTTACAAAATAATTTAATGACTTCATATTATCAATGTCGCATCCCGGATGTGCCGCTATGAAGTAATAAGTGAGGAATTGCTTCTTATTTTTTACTTTGGATAATTCATAAAATTTGTCTTTAAAATTTTTCAGATGTTTCGATGGCGGCTTTCCCATGAGCTTGAGAATACTATCGTCAATATGTTCGGGTGCGATTTTTAACTGTCCTGAAACATGTTTATCAACAATTTGAGATAGAAATTTAATTCCTGATTCGCTGTCTTCCATCACCAAATCATATCTTATACCCGATCCGATAAATATTTTCTTTATCCCCGGAATTGTAGATAATTCCTTTAGCAGTTCAATTTGAGGTTCGTGATTTATAATTAATTTATCACATGATTTTTGTGCAATACATCTTTTGTTTTTACAGCTTCCTTTTGATGATTGTATTTCGCAAGTCATATCGTACATATTAGCAGTCGGACCACCGACATCTGAAATAATACCTTTGAAATCCTTATGCTTTGTTATTTCTTTAATTTCATTTTTAATAGATTCTATACTTCTGCTAATAACCGTTCTGCCCTGATGGACAGTTATACTGCAGAAATTACATTCTCCGAAACATCCCCGGTGTGAATTCACCGAAAATTGAATTGTCTCGAGTGCTTTGACTTTTCCCTGTTTTTTATAATATGGGTGTACATCTCTTTCAAATCCTATTTCATTAACCTTGTCTAACTCTTCTGTTGCAAGAAAATAATTTGGCGGGTTTTGAATTAAATACCTTGTGCCGTGTTGCTGGTATAAACCTTTTGCATTCAAAGGATCATTATTTTTATAAAAAGTATGAAACATTTCAATAAATTTCTTATCATCATTTTGCACTTCTTCGAAGGAAGGTAATAACAGATAATCATTATTTGGAGAATTTGAAATGTAGCAAATTCCTCGTGTGGAACGAAAATCAGAAAAAGTTTTCAAACATTCAGCAATTTCAAGAATTGTTTTTTCTCCCATTCCATAAACAATTGCATCTGCTTTTGAATCAAATAAAATCGAGCGTCGAATTTTATCATCCCAATAATCGTAATGTGCTATTCTTCTTAAACTCGCTTCAATACCCCCTAAAATTATTGGTTTTGTATTTTTGAAAAATCGTCTGATTAAGTTTGTATAAGCGAGCAATGCTCTGTCAGGTCTTTTGTTGTTAATTCCTCCTGGAGTGAGGTCATCATTTCTTTTCCTTTTTTTTAACGCCGTATAATTTGCAACCATTGAATCTGTACATCCTGCACTAATCCCCCAGAATAAATCAGGTTCTCCCAAACGCATAATATCTTCGTGTGAATTTAGAGCAGGTTGAGAAATAATCCCAACTTTATATCCTGCATTTATTAAAACTTTTCCAATAACAGCTACTCCATCATAAGGAACATCAATATATGCATCTCCTGATACAAGAATTATATCAAGCTTGTGCCAGCCGAGTTTATTAATTTCTTGCTTAGATGTCGGGATGAACATAATGGTAAATTATTTTTTTAGAACAGCGTCAATTCTGATTGAATTATCTTCAACGAGGATTTTATTTGCAAACTGAATTATATCTTCTTTGTTGACTTTTTTATAATTGTCCAGTACCGAATAAATTTTTTCAGGCTCTCCCCAAAACATCGTATAATTAGCTAATATGTCTGCAATTCCGCTCGAATACTGCAATTCATAAGCCGCTTCAGTTGATAGCTGATTCCTCGCTTTAATAAGCTCCTCTTCTAAAACTTGTTTAATTTTAAATTTCTCAATTTCAATTTTTAATTCTTTGTAAAGTTTATCGCAGGAAATATCAGGATTGTTAGAAATAGCATAAAAAATTAGTAATGAGCCTAACTCGCGTTTATCAACAGTCGAAGATGACTGGGTTGCTATTTGATTTTTATATACAAGACTTTTATATAATCTCGAGCTTCTGCCTGTCCCGGCTATGAAACTTAAAACATCAGCAACATAAATATCTTCTTCCTTAAAGCCCGGGCAATGGTATGCTAAAAACACCGCAGGTGAAGGAACATTCAAATCAAAGGATGCAAATCTGTTCCCTGATTTGAAATTTATTGGATTTTTTATTTTATAATTTTTATTTTTCTGATTTGATATTGAAGAAAAATATTGTTCAATTTGTTTAAGTATTTTGTCGGTATTGATGTCTCCACAAATGACTAATGTCGCATTTTGCGGATTATAATATT
>JBEKWK010000286.1:0-4825 GCA_049513175.1 FCB group bacterium | reverse complement strand
ACTCCAAACAAAAGAAGAAATTAAAGATGTTGTAAAATCAGTTGATGTAAACGGCAAAGAATTCGTAAAAATTGATTCCTCCAAGAGTAAGGACAGCAGTAATGTTGCAGGGATTAAAGAAAAACAAAAAAAAAGCGATAGCCTTGCATATAAATTTATTGATTCTGCAAATACAAAGAGTACAATAATAGCGGAAAAATTAAAAGGTAAAAGAATTACAATATTAATTACAGGCGTAGATTCAAGGTTAGGCACCACAAGCAAACATGCCGATGCAAATCATTTATTAAAAATCTGGCTCGATGAAGGGAAAATCGAAATTATATCTATTCCACGCGGTACTCCTGCAGATGCAGGATTTGAACCAAACGATACTATAGATTATAATTATCTTGCAAATGTAAGGGCAAACAGGGGAAGGAACATTTACTTTGATGAAATTTGCAGGATTGCAGATGTAAAGAAGATAGATTATTATGTTGAATTTGGATTTTCCCAAGCTTTGGGATTGATAGAATTATTGGGTTATAAAAATAATGCAGTGCAGATGCTGAGAATGTTGCGTTCGAGAAAAGGTTTCGGTATCGGTGATTACCAGAGAGTTTATAACCAGGGGCAATTTATAAGACAAATGCTATTGAAGATGTTCCCAATAGTGAGCGGTGGTGCGGGCAATTTAATTTTACAGGGTGGATTATATCTTGTTGAAACTAATCTTTCTTATTCAATAGTAAATCAAATTATTGACAGGCTAAAAGAAAAAGGATTTCCCAAAAATGAAAATGATGTGCTTCTTCATGTAAAGCCTAAAATGAACACAGATTTTCTGAAATATGATTTTGCCAATAAATCCTCGCGGGATTCGCTTTATACTATAGTCCAAAAAACCACTGAAAAAAATCAGAAGAATAAAAAGCCCGTCAAAGAAGAAAATATTTCTAACAATGTTGCTGGAAAGCTGAGAGAGGCAATAAATAGTGTGCAAGCTGATACTTTAAAAAATCCAAAGAAAATAATCAGTAAGTTATCAATATTTTTTGAACAAAGAGCATGGTACCAGGTGAGCGATTCTTCCCAAAGAAATAAAATCAGAAAAGATATATGTACTTTGCTTAGTAAAGCATACCAGAGTACAAAAAATCCGGGACAGGCAAAATATATACAACAACTTAATGAAACGGAAGAAAAGCTGCTGAATAGATAGGTAATTCCTGCATTAAAAATAAATATTAACATATAAGAATAATTCTTTCGTCAATTTACTTATAATATTGACAAATAAAAATTATATCATAATGGACAAAGAATCTACAGATACTTATCAAATATTATCAAACCTACTCAAGGATAGAATTCTTGTACTCGATGGGGCTATGGGTACAATGCTCCAGCAGTATCAACTGAAAGAAGAAGATTACAGGGGAAGTAGATTCAGAGATTTTCACAAGGATTTAAAAGGGAATTATGATATACTCGTTTTGACACAGTCGGATATTATAAAAACAATTCATAAAAAATATCTTGAAGCAGGTGCCGATATAATTGAAACATGTACTTTCAGTTCACAATTTATTTCTCAGAGTGATTACGATACTACAGATTTAGTTTATGAAATAAATTATAATGCAGCTAAAATAGCTAAGGAATGTGTGAATGAATATAATAAAAACCCCCTGACCCCCTTTGAGAAAGGGGGAATAGATAAAGATATAAAACCCAGATTTGTGGCAGGTTCAATAGGACCAACAAATCAGACAGCATCACTTTCACCTGATGTGAATAATCCCGGGTTCAGAAGATATTATTTCGATGATTTTGTAAAAGCATATTATGAGCAGATTAAAGGTTTAGCAGAAGGCGGTGTTGATATACTTTTAATAGAGACAGCGTTCGATACATTGAATTGCAAAGCTGCTATATATGCGGCAGAAGAATATTTTAATACATCAGGAAAAATGTTGCCTGTAATGATTTCCGGAACAATAGTTGATTTAAGCGGTAGAACACTAACTGGACAAACGATTGAAGCATTCTGGATTTCAATTGCTCATGCAAAAAATCTGCTGAGTGTCGGTCTGAATTGTTCTTTGGGACCAAAACAAATGAGAACTTTTCTCGAAGATTTGTCCAATATAGCATCATGTTATATTTCTGTTTATCCTAATGCAGGAATGCCAAATGCATTTGGTGGTTATGATGAAACACCAGATGAAATGTCGGTAGTATTAGAAGATTACGCTAAATCCAGTTTTATAAATTTGGTAGGTGGCTGTTGCGGGACAACTCCTGAACATATAAAAAAGATAAAAGATATTGTTGCGGTTCATAAGCCACGTCAAATTTTGCAACAAACAAAACCTCTCGAAAACTTTGAATCTGATGGCAAAGATTTTTATATGAAATTGAGCGGACTTGATGCATTAATCATCAGACCTGATTCAAATTTTATAAATATTGGTGAGAGAACAAATGTTGCAGGTTCAAGAAAATTTGCCAAAACTATAATAGCAGAAGATTACGAAACAGCCGCACTGGTTGCCAGGCAACAGGTTGAAAACGGAGCCCAGATAATAGATGTTAATATGGATGAAGGGATGCTCGATTCTGAAACTGTCATGACGAAATTTCTTAATTACATAGGTGCAGACCCGGATATAGCTAAGGTTCCGGTTATGCTTGATTCGTCAAAATGGACTGTTCTCGAAGCAGGATTGAAATGCCTTCAAGGAAAGGGTATAGTGAATTCGATTTCCTTAAAAGAAGGTGAAGAAGTCTTTATAGAACGTGCAAGAAAGATTCGTCAATATGGTGCCGCAGTTGTTGTGATGGCTTTTGATGAAGATGGACAAGCAGCAAGTTATGAAAGGAAAATCCAGGTACTATCCCGTGCTTATAAAATTTTAGTAAATGAAATCGGATTTAATCCTCAGGATATAATCTTAGACCCCAATGTTCTCACAGTTGCTACAGGTATTGAAGAGCATAATAATTATGCTTTAGATTTTATTGAAGCAACAAGATGGATAAAGCAAAACCTGCCTCATGCAAAAGTTAGCGGTGGTATTAGCAATGTATCATTTTCTTTCAGAGGGAATGATTTTGTACGGGAGGCAATGCACTCAGCTTTCCTTTATCATGCTATTAAAGCAGGTCTGGATATGGGAATCGTGAATGCAGGTCAGTTAGAAGTATATGAAAATATTCCGAAAGAATTACTCGGAAAAATTGAGGATGTTTTGTTAAATCGAAGACCTGATGCTACTGAACGACTTGTTGAGTTTGCGGAAAATATTAAGAATAAAGAATCCGGAATCCAGGAAATCAAAAAAGAAGTGTGGCGAGAATTAACTGTAGAAGAGCGATTGACTCATTCACTCGTTAAAGGTATTACTGAATATATAGAAAATGATATCGAAGAAGCAAGAAAAAAATATACGAATCCAATTGAGATAATTGAAGGTCCCTTGATGGCTGGAATGAATGTCGTAGGGGATTTATTTGGTTCCGGGAAAATGTTTTTGCCGCAGGTAGTGAAGAGTGCTCGCGTTATGAAAAAAGCTGTTGGTTATTTAATACCATACTTAGAGGAGTCACTTAAAAGCTCCGGAAATAAATCAGCTGGTAAAATTTTGTTGGCTACCGTTAAAGGCGATGTTCACGATATAGGAAAAAATATTGTCGGTGTAGTTCTTGCTTGCAATAATTATGAAGTTATTGATTTGGGTGTAATGGTTCCCGCTCAGAAAATTATTGATGAAGCAAAAAATCTTAATGTTGATATTGTTGGATTGAGCGGGTTGATTACTCCTTCCCTCGAAGAAATGATTCATGTGGCATCCGAATTTGAAAGAAACGAATTTAATATTCCACTTCTGATTGGTGGTGCTACTACATCGAGAGTACATACGGCAGTAAAGATTGCAGAAAAATATAATTCACCCGTTATACATGTCCTTGACGCTTCAAAAAGTGTTCCGGTCGTCTCTAATCTTTTAAATAAAAACTACAAGAATGAGTTTGTAAATAAATTAAAATCAGAATATGAACAAATCAGGGAAAATCATTACAAAAGCAAAGAGACAGTTCAATTTGTCTCGTTGGAAGAAGCAAGAGCAAATAAACAAAAATTTGATTGGGAGAAAGTAAAAATAATTAAACCTAATAAATTGGGAATTACTTTATTTGAAGATTTTTCTCTTGAGAAAATTGCTGAATATATTAACTGGACTCAATTTTTCCTGACATGGGAAATGAAAGGAAAATACCCTGCTATTCTCGATAATCCGAAGTTTGGTGCTGAAGCAAGAAAATTATTCAATGATGCAATTATTTTATTAAATAAAATTATCAAAGAAAAATTAATTAAGGCAAATGGAATAATTGGACTATTTCCAGCAAATACCGTAGCAGATGACGATATTGAGGTTTATGTTGATGAAAGCAGAACAGGTGTGTTAAATGTGATACATACTCTAAGACAGCAAAGTATAAAATCAAAGGGCATTCATGATTTGGCTCTTGCTGATTTTATTGCTCCAAAAGAGAGCGGAATAAAAGATTATATTGGTACTTTTGCTGTTACTGCCGGAATAGGTGTTGAGGAATTAGTAAATATATTTAAAAGTAATAATGATGATTATAATGCAATAATGGTCAAAATTCTTGCAGACAGGCTTGCCGAGGCTTTTGCTGAGCTACTCCATCATTTGGTACGAGTAGAATATTGGGGTTATGATAATAAAAAAGACTTACCGATAGATGAAATGTTTGAAGAAAAATATACCGGTATTCGACCTGCACCAGGCTATCCTCAATTGCCCGACCA
>JBEKWK010000285.1:0-4850 GCA_049513175.1 FCB group bacterium | reverse complement strand
TCTTTATAGAAGCATAAGCATGGAAGCCTTCTTTTTTATCATATATTATTACAGGCAAATCGGTAATGTGAACATCAAAAAAATCCAACTCATTATGATTACCCAGATGTCCTAAAATTGTCGGGAAAACTTCAGATGAAGGCATCTCTTTTGATGTATGCTCAGTATTGGCAGTAACGGTTTCAGATGCAGAAGAAAGTTCAGCTTGTGCTTGTTCTTTTTGATTTACAGAATATATTTGTTGATTCGATTGTATGTTATTTTCAGCTAAAAATTGAGTAATAACTTCACTTGCCATATATTTAACCTTTTTTAAACAAATTATCTCGCAAATTTACGAAATTTGTTCTATTATTAAGGTATAAAATTTCAATTATGAGTAATACAAATGTTGTTAGCATAAATGTAAGACCGAATACAAGTTTGTCTAAATTTAGAAATAATAAGGCTAAAAGAACAAGTCCGGATACGATAACATACCTGATTACCATCGAGCCGAATACAATTTTATTGAAGTCGCCGAACTCTGTTTTTTTTAATGCAATTTTTACGGAAATGAAAGCCGCAATGGCATTCAGCATACTTATCGAGAAACCTATTATAAATGAAAATAACATTATTTTTATTATTGTATTGATATTAATGTCAATTAATCTTACTTTAACAGACAAGGGTGTCTGTTCTACTATTTGAACTCTTCTGTAGTAGGTCAGACACCCCTGTCTGACCATTCTTTTGTACTATCCCGATTCTTATCGGTACGATCCTCGTTCCGTCAGTTGTTACAACTGACGATTTTGTTTATCTATGTCTTTCTTCTCCTCATTCTTCCCCGCATTCAATGCTGTCTTAATAAAATTCACCATAGCGGCAACAATCCCAAAAACTGAAAAACCAATTATCAGCCAGGGGTGTGTATTAAACTGCTTATCCAGCCACCACCCTATTGCAAGGCACAGTAATATCGTCAGCACCATCTGCCAGCCCATTGTAATGAAAGGCGAGATGTCCCTCAGCGAATCCGCATCCTTTTTATTGAAAAAGAATTTGCGATTTTTGTTTTTGTCAGGTTCCAATGTTTTTATTATTTATTTTATTTATTTTATTTTTTGCTTAATAATATTTCTTCTAATTTACTTAATCTTTGTTCCAAATTATTCAATTCATTTTTTAGTTTATCATTTTCTTTTGTTAATACAGAATTTTCTTTTTGCAATTTTTCAGATCTGTTTGTAAGAGCTTGCAAAGCTATGAAAGCTACGCCGTCAACATCAGCGGAATTCAATAACGTATCACAGCCTATAATTCCGAGTCCGTCTTTACCGAAAGCAGAATAAAATTCCTGTGCCATAGGACCGTAATGCCGTATATCAGAATTTTGGGATTTATAATTCCAAGAACCTAAATGCAAACCTTGAATTTTATTTAGGAAACTGACCTCGTCTGGTTTAAAGAAATTCTCTTTTTTATTTGAATCGGAAATGGAACTCCAAGCATTTTCACCGTGAGCCATTGAAACACCTATACTTAAATCTGATATGGTATAGAAACAATAACCGTTGTCAAATCTACAAAAAAATTTGTTATGAGCATAAGGAGAAAATGTAGTACTAGTGGAATGATCACCAAACGTAAAGGCACCCGAATAACCAGATGAGACAGCATAACTACCAATTGATATACTATAGTTACCATCAGCTATGCTTCGATATCCAATAGCAATTGAATTTTGAGCAGATGCTGTAACATCTGTTCCTAAAGCAAAAGAATGATCTCCAGAGGTATTCGCTCCAAACCCAATAGAAATAGAAGCAGGACCATTAGCGTTAGATCCACCTATAGAAATTGAATTACCATTTGAAGCAGTTGCAAATTCTCCAATCGCTATGGAAGAGTTAGCAGAGGCTATTGAATTTCCCCCTATTGATGTTGAACCCCAACCAGAGGCTATTGACTCAAATCCCATTACTGTTGAAAAATTTCCAGAGGCTAATGAATTTCCCCCTATTGATGTTGAACCCCAACCAGAGGCAGTTGTAGAATTACCAGAAGCAAACGATGAAGTACCTGTTGCATACGTTGAACTACCTATAGCAAAAGAAACACTTCCTGATGCTGTTGACATTTGACCAATTGAAGTGGAAATGTTACCAATTGCCATACAATATCTACCACAGGCTAAGGAATTATCTCCACTTGCATTATTATTTAAACCCATTGCTGTAGAATTTGTACCAGTAGCTTTTGATGAATCACCTGAAGCAAAAGAAAATTGACCTGAAGCTAATGTATAATAACCGAACGCCTGAGAATTTAATCCAATATTTGAATCATCCCATTGTGTACCATCCACAGTTCCGGCTCTAAATGCCCCTTTTTTCCCGTACCACATCAATCGTGTTCCTGCACCTGTGATTGGTATTGAACCAGTTCCTAATGTAGATGTAACTAATAAATTTCCGTTAGATGAATAGTCTTGCGTTCCGAACTGAGGATTTACTCTGGATCCATTTATAAATGTATTACTATTGTTTATTCCTGCAACTAAGTGGACTCCAGTTATAGTAGAACTTGAAATTAAAGGATTAGGATAATTTCCCGATAAATCACCACCAGCAATACCGAGGGCTGTAAAGGTTCCCGGCATACCTGTAATTTTACTCCATGAAACATCATTTATTTTAGCATCAGTAACTGCTAAATTTGCCAGTTTGGAAGTAGTAACTGCATTGCCGGCTATATCCGGATTAGGATAAGAACCACTTAAATCGCCACCTGCAGTACCACCGGGATTATAGACATTATTTGAATTCAACATATTCTGAGTAATTTTTCCTGATATTAATTTAATCAAAACAGAATCTGCTATTAACTTTGGGTTAGGATATATTCCTGTCAAATCTCCACCCGCAGGACCTTTTGGAAATGTTTGTACAGTTGGAGCAAGCTTTATTTGAGTAATAGCACCATCATCTACAGTTGTAGAAATAATTGACCTTATAGAATAAGGGCTTGTTGTTAATCTTGATCGAGGATATAAAGAATTTTCCATACTGACTTCAAGCCAATACTCTTGACTAAAATCCAAATCCAATTGCGTGACTGTACCAAGATATACATTCATAAAACCTGCCGAAATATTTACAGATTGCAACTCCTGCCAAATAGGTAATCCTCCTGTTTCTTGTACATACAATGCGAAAGTAATTGGAAAAATTCCATTGATAGGATGATTCGTACTATCAGAAAGGTAAGCTTGATAGTTCAGATATTTTGGTAATTGACCTAATCCAATTTGCGATTGATATAATAATCCACAAAGACAAATACCTATAAAGAGAAACTTGAACTTATTCATCTGAAGCTCCTAAGATTTTGAGTTATATTATTATTTATATACAAAAGAGTCGTATTTTTTTAATATCAACACAATAAAAATAAACATTTATAATTAATTAAAAAGAATAATATTCTTCTAGGGAAAGAATTATTGGAATAGTTCTAGCTGAACATATCCAATCTCTTAATTCTGAATCCTGAAATAACTTTTCCCTTATCGTTCTATTTGGCATAATTAAAAGTTCAATATCATCTATGTTAATTGGAATAGTAAATTCTGGCTCAGTTCTTCCAGTATTAATTATTTTATGTTGATCAAAAACTCTTTTACTATAAATTATTCTCCATTCTCTTTCCTGTAGATTGTCGAAATCCATAGTACCCTCTGCACCCATTCCTTTAAAATAAAAAACAGCATTACTCATATAAATATAAATTTCATCAAGTTCTTGAATGGTTTGATGATATTTTTTATATAAATTAAAAAACATATCAAATGTAGGTGCTATTAAATCTTCAGGACTGTTCAACAAATACCATACAGGTCTTCCATCTCTTTCTAATATAAATTTTCTTGTTACACCAATTCCCATTAATCCATATTTCTTTACATGGTTAAATGAATTTAATATACCTAAATCAGTAAAACATGTAGCATTTTTATCACTTTGAAATCCTTGGCGATCGTACCCGATTACAGTTTCATGATATTTCATCATATATAAGCCATTATTTTTTATGCTTTTTAATCTTTCTAAATATAAATTACAAATATCTTCATTGATTGTTTCGAACGATACATCATATTTACCATCAGAAGCAATAGGATGAAATGTTTTATCAGTCCAGTGTATAATAATATTTGATTGTGTAAGCATAAATTACCTCGTTTATTCTTCAATTAAATTTTTATTCATCTTGTTTTCTTTATGTATTTTCCCTATCTCCCCTGAAATCTCCTTGCTATTCCCGCTCAGCCACACTATTTTTTCATTTTTCCTGAACCAAGTCATTTGTCTTTTGGCGTAATGTCTTGTGTTGAGCTTTATTTTGTCTAAAGCTGTGTCTTTTGTAATTGTTCCGTTGAGATATTCTATACTTTCCTTATACCCTACCGTATTTAATGAGTTGAGTGTTGGCGAATTGCCCATATTCAAAATGCGTTCGGTTTCTTGGGGCAAGCCGGAATCCCACATTTTTTGGGAACGCTGATTTATTCTTTCGTAAAGAACTTCCCTTTCCAAATCAATACCAAAGTAAAGAATATTAAAATCTTTGGGTGTATTTTTGGTTTTATAAGATTCAGATAAAGTTTTCCCTGCAGAATACCAAAACTCCAAAGCCCTGAGAATACGCCGGGGATTTTTATCCGTATAAAATTCAGCAGAAGGCAAATCTACTTTTTTTAATTCTTCGTACAAAGGCTCTATTCCTTCTTTTTCAAATCTCGCTTGCAATTCTTTTCTTGTTAAAACTCTTTTTGATTCTATAAAATCATCGAACAAACCTTC
>JBEKWK010000284.1:0-4865 GCA_049513175.1 FCB group bacterium | reverse complement strand
ATATTATTTTTAAATTGAACACTGTTTATTATTACAGTAATTGTATCAGATATATTATTAAAAGTAACATTTTTCATCATGTAGCGTCCTTTTGCACCTGTACCCAAATCAATAGGGGAAAGTTGTAAAAAGCCTAAGGTATCTTTCGCTGATAATGTAGTGCCTGTAATGTCCCTGTTAACATTATTGCCGAAATTACCGATATCATTACATGAGCAAAGCAAAACTAAAACTGCTATAGCCGCCAATAAAACAATTTGAAAAGTTTTCATTTTTTTCCTTTAAAAAGTTATTAATACACCGTAATTTAAACCAACCTTTCCAGTATGAAACGGAGTGTTTTGATGCATGAACAAAAAATAACTATACTCGAAACCGAGCATAAATCCGATATCCGAATAAACCTGGTACTCTAATCCTAAATCAGGTCTTAATACGACACCAGCTACATTAGCACCTGTACTGAACCCTAAATAAGGATTGAACAACGATAAGCTTAACGGGAGCCACCTAATATCTGCTCCGATAGTTGCGAAATTGGATTGTTGTTTGTATAAATAAACAATCACACCCTCCGTACCGGTGTATTCCGTATAAAATGATTCCTGTCTTGCTTCGAGTCCTATTCTGAAATGTGGAGACAAAGCATAATTTACGGAGATGCAGAGGTTGCTGAACGGCGACACATAATTTGAAGGTATTGTTGCTTTGGGAGTGTCCCAAACCGCTGAGCCGTTGAAGCCTACCGTTATGCCTAAAGGCTCATGGTTCTTAAAAAATAGCGGCTTGTCATACGAAAAATTATCAGGTATGTAATGTTCAGCCTTTGTAGTGCCAATATCATAACGACTGATAACAGGAATCGCAGAAGCTATGGTTATTGGTTCTTTCTTTGCTTCCGGTATTGAAGTTTCCTCTGTCGCTGCTTCGACCGTGGCAAGAGAAGGCATTGCCTGTGGCGGAGGTTGTTCTCTGCTTACTTTGTGCCGGATTATATTACCTTCGCTTTTTGTAAAAGGTACTTGAGTACTAATGCTTTGTTTTTTTTCTACAGGATAAGGAACCTGTATTATTTGTTTCGTTGAAGGAAAGAAGGTCAGCATTATTCCAATAGTAAGTGCTGCTGCAGATAGTGTTGAAAATATGTAGCCGAAGAAAACCTTTTTCCTTTTGAAAACGGATTCCTTAACGATTAGCCCTGGCGGGACAGAATATCCAAGCCTGGAGTAAATGCTGTTTGTAACATCAGTCGGCGGGGAAAAAGTATAAACGCTTTTCATGGCAGCAGTATTAATTTCCCCCATGTTAATAAATTTTTCGCGTAGTGTTGTGTCTGAAGCCATAGAAGAAAAGAGTTTCTCCTTATCTCCTGATGAAGCAACACCATCGTAAAAATCAACAATTATTCTGTCTAAATCCATAAGATTCCCTTTCACTTATTGAATTCTTTTATATATGGTAATAATATTTCATTTAAAATGTTCGAAGCTTTATAGAACCGTGATTGAATAGTTTTAATGGGCTCTCCCGTAAGCTTCGCAATTTCGGTATAAGATAAATCTTCAAATATTTTCAATACGTAAACTTCTCTGTATATATCTTCAAGACCATTTACTGTATTTATAACATGTGAGAGGAGTTCTTTGTCATCTTGAGTTTGAGAGAAATTCATTTCTCCTAAAAATACATTTGAAGTAATTCCTTCAACATTTATTAGTAGTAAGTCTTCAGTTTTATTTTCTATCCAGTCTTTGATTATCAGATTACGGGCAATGGTTAACAAGTAGGGACGTAATCTTTGTATAGGTTCATTACTTTGACACCTTTTATGAAAATTAACCCAGGTGTCTTGAAAAATATCTTTTGCACGTTCAATATTTTTGAGTTTATACAAACAATAAGCATATAAATGTTTTGAGTGCCTTAGATAAATTTCATTAAAAGCAATATCGCAAGCCGGCTTTGGCTCCCGCAAAAGAAGAATTAATTCTTCATCTTTATATTTGCTGTAATTATTCATCTCGCATAAATTTATTATACTTTTTTAAAATTTGTAACTCTCATAAATATAGAGATTACTTTTAGAGGAAAAAACCCTAAGCTTTTTTCACTTTTTTTTACATTCTTTAATTGATATATATTTAAGTAATAAATAAAATTACGGTTTACCGGATAATTAATTTATTTTAATCAAAATGATTTTTTGATGATTATTAACAATTATTCATAATTTGTAAATCAGCCCTGAATCATGGTTTCGGGACATAGAAAAAGTAAATAGGGCAGTGGATGGGGGATAGGATGATGATGAAAATTTTATGTTACCCTTAAAGATAATATCAAATAAAAAACGTATTAAATTGAGAAACAATATTATTGTTTTTCCGGAAATTCTAATTTTCGTACACCCGGAGGGACTTGAACCCCCAACCTTCTGATCCGAAGTCAGTTGCTCTATCCAATTGAGCTACGGATGCGGTTTTAGAAAGTAGAACATAGAAATAGAAGTAGAAATAAAAGAAAAAATAGAAAAAAAATAAAAAAAAGAATATAAAATATATTTAACAAATTGATTTTTACGATTCTTTATTTTTAATTCTTAATTTTAAATTTCAATAAAGATTTTATTCCCTTGATTTCTCCGGGATTGAAAAATCCCATACCCCAAATTGAAATTACAAAAATAATTAATGCTCCGCAACGAATAGCAAAAGAAATTTTTAATGGCATAGTACCTGTTAAATATATCGTCAATCCATAGATTATTATAGTTGCAGAAATTAAAATAAAAATGCGTTTCCATTCATATTTGTTGGGATATATTTTTCCAACAAATTTATATAATATGACTGCACTCAAGAAATACGCTCCCAGAGTAGCCCAAGCGGCTCCCCAATATCCCCACAATGGTATCAGGAGAAAGTTTAAGCCGATATTACTTAACGCCGCAATGCCAATTGCAATGGGTAGATATTCCGTTTTTTTATTAATATGAAACCCGGCGGCAAAATTATTATACACACCATTGAAATAATATCCACCCAATATTATCGGGATTATTCCCATTCCACTCCAATAGGTCGGATTAATGAATTTACCACCAACAAAAGGCATCCTGACAATAAATTCAATAAAGAATCCTGTTATCAGAAACACTCCTGCACATGCTAAAGTAAAATATGTCAAGACCCTCGAGAAAAGTTCTTTCGCATCTTTTTCTTCAAAATTGCTAAGGTAAAACGGCTTCCAGGCATATTCAAACACGGATACAAGCAAAAGCATGGGTATCCCAAGACGATAATTGATTGTGTACATAGCAACCGTTTCCGAATTAGTCAAAGCTTTCAGTATCGGTCTGTCTGCAATCTGAAGAATCATTGCCGACATTGTAGCAGGTAAAGTAGGCACACCGAATCTGAGCATTTCTTTTAATAATTTCCTATTGAATCTAAATGTCAGATGCTTTGCAATCATTGGAATGAAAATCAAAGCCCCGACAATATTTGCCATTAACTGTGCATAAAGAACTCCTTTTGCACCCATTCTTAAAATTATAACGAAAATTACATTGAAAGTAACCGCAATGATAATCAGGAAAAATTTCGTAAATGCAAATCTTTTTGCCCGCCGTGTCATCCTCAGATATGAGTATGGAACAATCATCACAGCATCGAGAAAAGGTATCATTGCACCAATACAAATTAATTCCGCACCATTACTTAAATTCGTAAAAGAAGGTGCTATGCTTTTTGAGAAAATTAACGCCAGCCCGGATATCAGGAAGCTTATTATTGTAATAGTAAGATAGGAAAGTGAAAAAACCTTTTTTATTTCAAATTTATCATCCTTTTTGTAAAACCTGAAAAATGCCGAATCCATCCCGAAGGAATAAATTATATTCAAAAAAGCGATGATTGAGAAAATATAAATTACATCTCCGTATTCAGTCCCTTTGATGTAATTAGAATAAATAGGCGTGAGCATAAATGTAAGAAAACGCCCGACTATTGTGGACATGCCATAAATCATAGTGTCGGATGCTAAACTTTTCAGTTTGTTAATCATTTTTTTTCTGACGAATCTTTTACAGTTGGAAATTAGGAGTTAGGAATTAGGAGTTTTAATAAATATCAAAATATTATTCCTAATTTCTAATTCCTCACTCCTAACTAAATTAAAACTTTATGAACTTTTAACTATTTATGTTTTTCACTTTAGATTAATAATAAAATGGGCAGACACCTAAAAAAGATTCTGCCCTAGTAATATCGTCCGATTAATTATTAGCTAAATGATGAAGTAGAACCTGTGCCGTATTTATTACGTCGGACACTTCGAACAATAGCATAGATTATGTACACAACTACCGCTAAAATTAGTATTGTAAAAATTAATTTAGACCATGAAAATGTAGGTGGATAAACATCTACTGTACCATCAGGATTAGTTACATAGTAAGGTCTGCTGTAATAAAATGCGGGATGGAAAGGCATTGACCACATCCAGCTTGAAGTACCCATCATATAACCTGTCATTAAACCACTACCATATCCACCATAATCATTCATCCTGTAATTTTGAGAAATGCCCTGTTCATTGTTTTTAGTAAAACTCTGAGTCTTTCTCGGTATCCCGTATGTTTGAGTATATTCTGCATGAGAGCCTAATCTGTTTCCTCCAAAACTGCTTCCTAATCTTTGTGTTGAGGGATTCGATGTCATTGAACGATTACCTCCAAAGGATGAAGGAGGTTTAGCTGTACTGGGTGCTGAAGGTTTTGAAATGCTTCGGGAGCCTCCGAAACTCCTGCCACCACCACCGAAACTTCTACCACCGCCAAAACTACCACGGGCATCCAGTATGTC
>JBEKWK010000283.1:0-4901 GCA_049513175.1 FCB group bacterium | reverse complement strand
GACCATAGTTGGTTTATATGTTTTGCACCAAAGGAAAATCCTCAGATAGCACTTTGCGTTTTTGTGGAAAATGCCGGATTCGGTGCCGCTGTAGCCGCTCCTATTGCCAAGGAATTTTTGACTGCATTCTTTTTCCCTGAAACCTATAGAACTATGTACAGTTCTTCTTCTTCAACATTTACAAATGCAGATTCAGCACAAAAGAAAGTTACTTTTGATAAAAATTTAGATGAATAAAAAATGGGATTTCAATACCTTTGGTATAAATTGTCATTTTCATTATGCCTCATTCTGGTAATAACAGGTATCACAAGCTGTGATGCCCAAACTAAGAAATTCCCTTCTTTGAAAACTGCCGGCACACAGCAGAAGGACAGCCTTTCCCGAATAAAAATTATTGCCGCAGGTGATTTGATAATACACGGCAAGCAGATTGAGAATGCATGGGAACCAGAAGAACAGTCATACCAGTTCAATACCTGCTTCTATAAGATAAAAGATTTAATAGAATCTGCCGATATAGCCCTTGTGAATTTCGAAGCATGTATGGGCGGAGAGCCATACAGGGGATTTCCCGACTTCAGTTCTCCCGATACCCTTGCTTATGCCGTAAAATATGCCGGTTTCGATGTAGCTTTCCTTGCAAATAACCATGCGGCGGATAAGGGTGCTAAGGGCATAAGGGGAAATATTGAGAATTTATCGAAAAATGGGATTATTACAACGGGTACTTTTCTTGATTCTGCCGACAGGCAAAAAAGAAACCTTGTTCTAATCAGTAAAAACAATATCAAAATTGCCTTTCTGAATTATTCTTACGGAACAAACGGAAAATCAGTACCAAAGCCATATATCATTAATAGAATAGACACGACTCAAATGCTTGCCGATTTACAAATAGTATTAAATTCAAAACCTGACATAATCATCGTTTTCGTTCATTGGGGGGAAGAATACAAAAGATATCCATCAAAGTTCCAACAACGAATTGCCGACTTTTGCTTTCGCAATGGTGTGGACATTATTCTCGGCTCCCATCCTCACGTTTTGCAACCTTTGGAAATACGTGATGTTGAATATCAAGGGAAACATAAAAAGTGTATGGTAGCTTATTCGCTTGGCAATTTCATTTCCAACCAGCGGCGAAGGTATAGAGATGGAGCCACTCTGCTTGAGTTTGATGTAACTAAAGATAATAAAACCAATACAGCAAAATTCGATAATATCCGTTTTATACCAACCTGGGTTTATATGAAAGTTGAGAAAGGACGACGTTTTTATAGTGTGCTTCCCGTCTCACGCTACGAGCAGGACAACACAATTCTCAACATAGACAAATACAATCTCTCAAAGATGAAAACTTCTGCACAGGATACAAGAGAGATGTTGAAAATTGAAGGTGTAGAGGAAAGAATACTTAAATAATCTTCCCTCAATATCTTCTTATTTCTTATTTCTCTTTTCCCTTTTTTCCTTTTTCAGGCATAGCAGCAGGTGTTGCGGCAGCCGTGGTTGCGGTAGCAGCGGCTGTGGCATCAGTTGCGGCTTCGGCGGTTTCCTTAGGAGCATCTTCCTTAATTACTCTCGGCGGAACTACAGAAACGATAACCGTATCCGGCGGTGCTTCGAACTTCAGATGAGGAATCGAAAAATCTTTAATATGCAAAGCCTTGCCAATAGCCAAATCCGAAACATCAATTTCAAGGTCTTCAGGTAAATCTGCAGGCAGGCAATCTACGCGGACTTTATGCATATTTTGCTGTAAAACTCCTCCTTCACGGACTCCTTTTGCCTGACCTTTTAAAACAACCGGCAGGTCAACGGAAATTGTATGACCTTCGGTAATCCCAATAAGGTCGAAATGTATCAACTGCTCGGTAAGCGGGTCAAAGGATGAATCCTTTAGGAAACATTGCTTTGTTTCCTTATCTCCTTCTATTTGAAGATTTACAAGCTTTGCCTGTGAAGTATAAATTATTGGACGAAGCTCAAGTGGTTTTGCGGCAATAGCAACAGTATCAATTCCGTTCATATAATAGACACCGGGTATAAGCCCGCTATGCCTTACTTTCTTGACTTCTTTTTTGCCGGATTCCCGGCGTATTACATTTAATGGAACTTGTATCATATTAAAAACCTTTATAGATTAATATTTATATAAATTATTATTTTCTTTTTTCAACTGGTTACTAAGCTCCTGCTTGGTAACCCTTTATTATTATTTTCTTTATCAATAGTGTCATTCTGAGCGAAGCGAAGAATCCAAACTGATTTACGGATTTAGATGTATGATTTTAGATTTAATTATAATAATCGTAAATCTAGAATCTAAAATCTAAAATTTTCTGGTTTCTTCATTACACTTCGTTCCGTTCAGAATGACAATTTTTTAAATATAGGGGGTTTTCCCTTCTATCTCTCTATCTCAAACAAAGAACTTATTGACCTGTTGTCATGCGTCCTGAAAATCGCTTCAGAGAGCAATTCGGCAACAGAAATCACCTCAATTTTTTTGCTTTCCCTATGCAATGGAATAGTATCCGTAACGAATATCTTTTCAATTGCTTTCGATTTCTCTATTTTATCCAAAGCTTCACCTGAAAAAACAGGGTGAACGCAAAGCCCTATAATTTTCTTTGCTCCGCCATCCATAAGAGCCTCTGCACATTTTACGAAAGTTGTACCTGTATCAATCAGGTCATCCACCACGATAATGTTCTTGTCTTTTGGACTGCCTATTATATTCATAATTTCAGCAACATTATGAGTCGGACGACGCTTATCAACGAGAATTAATTCGGCATCCATTCTTTTAGCATAAGACCTTGCTGTTTTCACGCCACCCACATCGGGAGCCGCAATTGCAATAGTTTCGAGATTCAACATCTTTAATGCTTTTAAAAGCACCGGCGATGCATACAAATGGTCTAATGGAATATCGAAAAAGCCCTGTATCTGCGACGAATGCAAGTCAATAGTAATAATCCTATCTGCACCAGCCCTCGTCAATAAATTTGCCTCCAATTTTGCAGTAACGGAAACCCTCGGCTGGTCTTTCCTATCCTGCCTTGCATAACCGAAATATGGTATAACCGCTGTAACCCGTCTTACAGATGCACGCTTTGCCGCATCAATTAAAATGAGAAGCTCAAGCAAATTATCAGCAGGTGCATTTGTTGACTGAATCAGGAATAAATCCACGCCCCTGATATTTTCCTCGTACTTAACCCATATCTCGCCGTCGCTGAAATTGCGTATCGTAACTTCAGAAAGATGAATCCCCTGATGCTCTACAACTTTCTTTGCGAGAGCGATGTTGGAACGTCCGGAGGCTACTTTAAAATGTCGCACTTCACTCATTTTTCATTTATTTATAAACACGCTGGGGCGGAGGGATTCGAACCTTCGAGTGTCGGCTCCAAAGGCCGATGCCTTACCACTTGGCTACGCCCCAATCTTTTTCAAAATTAAAGAACTACAAAATTATGATTATTTTGGCAATTATACAAAATTAAATTCAGTTAGCAGTTTTATTTTAGTTAGGAGTGTGGAGTTAGGAATTAGGAGTAAAAATTTCTATATTTCTTCATTCCCATGCTCTGCGTGGGAATGTTCCTGATAACTGAGAACCTAAAACCATTTTATAGCAGTTGGTAGTTGTTCGTTGTTAGTTGATAGCAAAAAAATGTCATACTGAGCAAAGCGAAGTATCCATATTCTAATTCTGTATTCTGAGTTCTGTATTCTGAATTATTCTTCCTGATAACTGAGAACCGAAAACTGAGAACTATTTTTCCCCTCCAATACCCTCCAGAAACTGCCAATTTCGACTTGCCCGGTTGGTCTGCAATTATTTTATTTCAAAGAACTTATCTTACTTTAGCCGCCAAATCCTCCAAAAAACTGATTTATTTAATATTCCTGAAGTGTAAGTAGTTCAAATAATTATTAATTAAGAATTAAAAATTAAGAATTAGATCGGTGGAATTCTAATCAAATAAAAATTTTAGATTTACTTTATAATCCTTATTAACTTTACAAACTTTATAGACACTAACACCATTTCAAAGAACACCTCACCCCAACCCTCTCCAAAAGGAGAGGGAGGAAGAACAGATGCAAAAATAAATATGAAATTTTAAATATTTTATTCAACCGTTTTTTAATTATTTTTTCAATAGTTTTTTCAATAGTTTTTTCAACCGTTTAAAAAAGTATTTAAAATCTTGTTGGAAATATATGTAATATATAATCTTATAAATATCACTCAACAGCTAATCTCCCCTCTCGAGAGGGGATTAAGGGGTGTGTAAAAGGAGAAAAAGGCATTTTAACACAAAGTGCATCCCGATTGCCATCGGGACAGGCTCCGAACAAGATTCAAAGTTCACAAAGAAAATTTCACGCAAAGTTCGCAATGGTCGCAGAGAATGATGAGTTCATAAATTATTTTACCACAATTAGTAATTATTAATTCGTAATTAGTAATTTTTTTTAAACTCCTAATTCCACACTCCTAATTCCTAATTATTTCACAAACATCCTCGTTATTTCACCAATTCTTACAAAATAAACTCCGCTTGGATATGATTCTATATTTATGCGTGTTTCAGCACCAGTGGCTGTAGCGGACATTAATTTATTTCCAAGTATATCATAAATGCTAATATCTTTCCCTATTATATTTTCAGAATTAATATTTAGAAAATCGCTTGCGGGATTGGGGAAGATTAAATTTTTAGTTGTTTGTAATTCTTCTTTTACATTTACAATATCATTTACAGTAAATACAAAATAAGTAGTTAATTTATTATTATAAACATCTGTGAGGTTTATCGCAATAAAACTTACTCCAATAGAGTCTTTGACAGGCTTTAATCTTAATTTCCAATTTGAATACG
>JBEKWK010000282.1:0-4907 GCA_049513175.1 FCB group bacterium | reverse complement strand
AACGGGTATGTTTTTATGAAAAGAGAAGCCGGAAAATAACCGTTTTTATAAAATTTTTCTTGCATTTTAATTTTAGACTGAATATATTGCATATATACAGTATATTCAATTTATTTTTATTATGATTTTAAATATATCAAATATAACAGGTGAATCTTTACAGGGGCAGAGTGTGAGCCAAATAAAGACTCAGATTCTAAATGGAATGCTGCCGTCTGGTTATTGTCTTCCTTCACTTAGAGTGCTGTCCCGTGAACAGCGTGTCAGCTATATAACTGTACAAAAGGCTTATGAAACTTTAGAAAATGAAGGATTGATTATATCTCAACCCGGAAGGGGATATTTTGTAAGAGATATTAAAAAAATTGAACTAATAAAAATTGCTAAGAAAAAATTAACAGAGAACCTGGTATCACTGATAAATACAGGAAACAATGATGGTTTGAATAAAGATGACATCCTGGATGTCTTAAATAATACAATTGGAAAATTTGCTAAAAATAAATGAGGAATTTTATGGAAAATTCATTTGAAGTAAAAGGATTGATTAAAGAATACAGGAATTTCCGTTTAGGTCCCATGGAACTAGAATTAAAGCGAGGTTCGGTTATGGGTTTTGTTGGAAATAATGGTGCAGGCAAAACGACTACGATTATGATGCTTTGCGGATTACTAAGGCAGGAAGCGGGTGAAATAAAGATTTTAGGTGAAAATGTAAATCTGAAAAAAGGTTCATGGAAAAATAATATCGGTTATGTTGGCGATGCATGTGGTTTTTATGAATCCTGGAATGTAATGGCAAATCTGAGTTTCACATCCCAATTTTATCATAATTGGTCAAATGATTATATGAAAGAAATAATTTCGAGACTTGAATTACCTACAAACAAAAGGATAAAAGAGCTTTCTGCCGGAAACAGGATGAAGTTGAGGATTGTTTCGGCATTATCATATAAGCCGCAGCTTCTATTGCTTGATGAGCCTTCATCAGGACTTGATCCTGTAATGAGAAATGAGTTTACTGATATTTTATTTGAGTATATGGAAAATGAAAATAATTCAATATTTTATTCTACTCATGTTATTTCGGAAATTAGCAGGCTCGCCGACGAACTTACATTTATTACTAATGGTAAACTCGTTTTGAAAAGTAGTAAAGAGGATTTACTTGAAAATTGGAAAGCTATACTAATTAAATCAAAAGTTGATTCAAAAAATATTCCCAATGTAGAAGAAATAGAATCAGACAGCACTTTAACAAAGATTATTAGCTCAGATATAAATTCAACCACAGAGTATTTAAAACAAACCAACTTTGAAATTTTTGATGTAAGCAATTTAAGTTTAGAGGATATTTCTTTGCAAATATTAAAAAGGAAAATGAAATGTTCAGATTATTAAAGGCAGAGATTAGAATTATATTTCCATATATATTAATTGGGATAGCATTTGTAATATTTTACAATTTTTTGGAATATTTTGGTTTAAATATTACTTCAGGTAATCGTTTAGTAGTATTATTATTTGGTGCAATTATTTATTTGAAGATGTGGAAGAAAGAAAGCCGTTTATCAATGTTTATTTTATTGCCGATAAAACCGATTAAAATTGGTTTTTTACGGCTGATAATACCCGCAGTATTTTTTATTATATTTTTATTGAGTGACTTAGCCTCAAGAATTATATTTAAATTATCTATTTTAGAAACCATTGATAGCATTTGGATTTTTGTAGTATTAATAGTTTTTTATATGATGATAACAGGACCCTCTATAGTTTCAGATGAACCAACTCTAATAAAAAATCCATATTTATCCTCATTATTTACAATTTTAGGATTAACTATATTTGTGGTAGGAGGATTTTTAATCGGTTTAAGTATGTTAAGTATGGGTCTCAATGGATTGTTTGTTTCAATGCTTATAGTAGTAATTACTCTTATTGTTACTTCAATCTTTACTTTTGTTAATAGAAGGAGTTTTATAAAATGATATTAATTCAAAAAATATTCCTCATGTGGAAGAGGTAGAATCAAAGGATAAATTGACAAAAATCATTAGTACTAATATAGATTCGACAAAAGATTATCAATTGTAAATCTGTACTGAAATTTTTGATGTAAGCAATTTGAGTTTGGAGGAGATTTCTTTGCAAATTTTTAAAAGGAAAATGAGATGTTCAGATTATTAAAAGCAGAGATAGGATATAGATTCCAAAGTATAATAATTTTCATAATATGTATAATTATAATAAATTATTTAACATGGTCTTTATATGATATAACTACTTTTCGTCTTATATTCTTATTTGTTTGGACGACATCTTATATTAATATGTCTAATAAAGAAAAGAGAATATCAATGTTATCTATACTACCTATTAAACCAATTAAAATTGCCTTATTAAGATTTCTGATACCTACATTTTTTATAATCGTATTTCTTGTGACCGATGTAATTTCCAGAATTATCTTTTGGTTATTTTATTTAAAAGATGATGAAAGTATTTGGATTTTTATTGTTATAATTTACATCTTTATTTCAGGACAATCTATTGTTGTTGATGAACCTAAAATAACAAAAAATCAAATTTTATCAGATATTCTTACAATTTTAGCAATAACAATTTTCATAGTAGGAGGGTTTTTAATAGGTTTAAGTATGGGGCTAACCGGAATCATAACCTCCATTTTAATTATTGATACTACCCTAATTGTTACTTCAATCTTTACTTTTACTAATAGGAGAAGTTTTCTAAAATGATATTTTGCAAATTATTCCTATCATTAAATTTTCGTTAATATTTTGCAATAAACCTTAAATTGATTAATAATTCATAATATTTAAGTAATTTTGTTGTTCAATAAATTTTCAATTTTAAATAAAATAAGTAGTAAATTTAGCTATGGCTTCACTTCGGTTATTTTCAAATGACGTGGCAATTGACCTTGGCACAGCTAATACATTGATATGGATGAAAGGCAAGGGAATTGTCTTAAATGAACCTTCAATCGTGGCATTCGACCGCCTAAGCAAGCATATAATCGCTATTGGACATGATGCCCAGGCTATGCTCGGCAAAACCCATAAAGATATTCAAATTATACGCCCATTGAGAGACGGTGTAATCGCAGATTTTGAAATTGCAGAAGGAATGTTGAGAGCTTTTATACGCAAGGTTACTTTAAGCTGGCAGCCTGCAAGACGCGTCGTCGTTTGCATACCATCAGGTATAACGGAAGTTGAGAAAAGAGCGGTTAGAGACAGTTGTGAGCATGCAGGGGCAAAGGAAGTGCATCTGATTGCCGAGCCTATGGCAGGTGCAATTGGTATAGGCTTAAATGTACATGAGCCTATCGGGAATATGATTGTTGACATAGGCGGCGGGACAACAGAAATTGCAGTTATCGCCCTTTCGGGTATTGTCAGCGTGGAATCTATACGTATAGCAGGCGATGAGATGACCTTTTCGATAGTTAATTATTTCAAGCGGAAACATAATATATTAATAGGGGAAAGGACAGCCGAAATGATTAAATGCCAGGTCGGCTCGGCTGCAGAGCTTGAGGAGGAATTGGAAATTGAAGTTAAAGGAAGAGACCTCCTGAGAGGCACTCCAAAGATGATAAATGTAAGCTCAGTTGATATTCGTGAAGCTCTTGCCGGAAATGTCAGAGATATAGTTCAGGCGGTTTTGGTGCTTCTCGAAAAGACACCTCCTGAATTAGCTGCCGATATTTATGACAGGGGTATTATGCTAAGCGGCGGCGGTGCCTTGCTTAAAGGGATTGATGAAAGATTGAGACGGGAAACAAGCCTGCCTGTTTATGTTGCCGAAGACCCGCTTACTGCCGTAGTCAGAGGTACGGGCAAGGTGTTGGAGCATTTAGCCGAGTATTCACCTGTATTGATAAAGAGTGCGAGATACTAAAGTCAATTACGAATTACAAATTACGAATTACAAATATTAAAATTCTATTATATATCCTATAATAAAAACCGGATGCCATGCAAAACTTTATAAACTTTGTTGCGAAATATAAAGAATATGTATCCTTAGTGGCATTGATTGTTATTAGCTTATCTCTCATTTCCATGGGAGATGTAACAAGGATTGGCGGATTCAGAACGGTTGTCGTCGGCTCAACCGGTTGGTTGCAAAATATGTTTTCATGGATTCCAAGACCGGGTGCAATGCAAAGTGAAAACAGAGCCTTAAGGGAATTGAATCTCCAGCTTTCCTCAGAAGTTACCAAAATGCGAAATGCAGTAATCGAGAATAAAAAACTGCGGGATATGCTCAATTTCAGGGATAAATCCGAATATCCCGTTATTGCTGCCGAAGTAGTCGGAAAAAATACAATTGAAATGAGAAATTACCTCACTCTCAACCGCGGCAAAAATGACAGCATTGATGTAGGAATGGGAGTTCGTAATGATGCAGGACTGGTCGGAGTAGTAATAGGTGCTACGGAAAATTATTCTTTAGTTGAATTGATTGTAAACAGGGATATCAAAATTACCGCACAGGTTCAGCGAAGCAGATTGAACGGGATACTGACTTGGGAGGGCGGAGAAGTTTTCGAATTGAAGAATGTGCCCAAATCCTACGATGTCAAGATTGGCGATAATATATTAACTTCTGAATTAAGCAATAAATATCCTTCGGATATTCCTATAGGTTATGTAGTTGAAGTTAAGGAAGAGGCTGGCAATATATTTATTACCATAGCAGTGAAACCATTTGTAAATTTTGCAACACTTGAGGAGGTTTTTGTAATAAAGCATCTTCCTAATCCCGAAAGGACTGCGTTGATAAAGCAAATGGATGAATTGCTCAGGGCAAGAAAAGGACTAATAAAGAATAAATGAAAATTGTTTTTAATTTAGGTCAAAAGAACAGGTCAC
>JBEKWK010000281.1:0-4908 GCA_049513175.1 FCB group bacterium | reverse complement strand
ATTTGTGGTTATAAGATAAAGTTTGTAAAGTAACTTCAGTAGAAAGTTAAAAGTATAAAGTTGAAAGTAAAAAAATGGATTCCAGCTTTCGCTGGAATGACTTTTTCTTTACTAACAACTAACAACGAGCAACTAACAACTGCTAACTGCTAACTGCTAATTGTTTGAAAATTATTTCATGCCGAGCACTCCCATAACAAATCGCCATTCAAGCTCGATGTTGCGAACCTGCTGTTCGACAGCCTGACCGGAACCATGACCGGTATCGAAATCAATATAGAGCATTATGGGATTAGTCTGACCGGGATTATTCTGCAAAGCGGCAACAAATTTCTTAGCATGCAGAGGGTCAACGCGGGAATCGTTCTCTCCCGCCTTTATCAAGGCAGTAGGATAATTGACTCCGGGACGGATATTCTGATATGGCGAATACTTCAATATATTCAAAAAATTCTCTTTTTTATCAGGGTCTCCATATTCGGGAATCCAATAGCGTGCAATAAGGAATTTGTGATAGCGAAGCATATCAAGCAATGGCACGGCACAGACGACACCTTTAAACAAATCCGGTCTTTGTACCATCATAGCACCCATAAGCAGACCGCCGTTGCTACCGCCCCTGATTACGAGCTTTTCAGAATTAGTGTAGTTCTCTTTTATAAGGTACTCTGCTCCTGCAATGAAATCATCGAAGCAGTTTTGCTTCTTTTCAAACATAGCGTCCTGATGCCATTTTTCACCGTATTCATTCCCCCCGCGAATACCTGCAATTGCATAGACACCACCCCTATTTACGAATGAAGCAGTAGTTCCGATAAACCCGGGTGAAATACCTGCGTTGAATCCACCGTAGCCATAGAGCAGAGTAGGATTATTTCCGTTAAGTTTGACGCCCTTCTTGCTGATGATGAACATAGGAATCTTGGTACTATCTTTTGATGGATAGAAAACCAGCTTAGACTCAATATCTTTAGTATCAATCGGAGGTTTGTCCTGGTAGAAGAATTCCCATTGTAAAGTTTTACCATTCAATTTGTAAACGATAGTAGTTGCAGTAAAGCTGTTAATGGATACATAAACATTATTGGTCTCCTTATGATAGCTCATTCCGGCAACATTACCGAACACGGGAAGCTCGAGTTCTCTGATGAATTTCCCATCCAAATCATAGACCGAAAGCCGGCTCATTACATCTTTTTTATCCTGTATAATAACATGTTCGTTAGTGATTACAAAAGCTTCAAGGACGGTTTCTTTTTCAGGATAAAATACTTTGGCATTCTCAAATTCCGGCTTGTCAAGCGGTGCTACCACGATTTTGTAATTGGGAGCTTCGAAATTTGTAAAGTAGTAGATTTTGTTATTTTTGAGTTGGACATCTGCTTTGAATTTGGTACTGCTAAATATGGTTTTGGGTTCATCCGAAGAGCCAATTTTCTTAATCTTCAATGTACCCGACCAAAAGTCACCTTCGGAAATGATAGTATAGTCCTCATCTTCAGCATCCCAAATACTTGCGAAATCCTTTGCGTCTTTCGGAGCAATGAGGAAAACATCATTTTCAGGAGCATCGCCGATTTTATGGAGATAGGTTTTAACAGGAATCTGCTTATTAATCATTTCCTGTGTCCTGATGGCAAGGTAAGCATGTTTCTCATCCTTTGTCCATCCGAAGCCGAATCCGTTTTTAATAACATCGCCCTGCTGTTTACCCGTTTTGGTATCTATGATTCTATACTCGTTAATCTCGTTGCCTTTATTCTGAATACCAATAGCGGCTTTGTTCCCGTCTCTTGTAAATGCAACTTCGGTTATTGCTGATTTACCACTTGTATCATAAACAACCGGGTCGAATATCAGAATATCCTTGTCCTTATATTTAGTAAAAAGTTTATGCTGTTTATCCCCTTTCTTCTTGGCATAATAAAATTCCCTATACCCTTTGAAGAATGGAGCTCCGATATAATCTCTATCGAGGTAGTTCCTGATTTCGTCTTTAAGTCCCGCAATTTCACCATAGGTTTTGGTAAGATAATCAACAGTAAAATCATGCTGAGCATGAGACCATTTCTTCACATCGGGATTTTGCTTATCTTCAAGCCAACGGTAATAATCAGTTATTTCGAAACCATGCACTTTATCTACAACAGGAATCTTAGGTGTTTCAGGAGGATTAAATTTATTTTGAGCAATCAATACTACATTAGACATAATGGTTATTTGAAATAAAATGATAAATATTAATCTCATAATTACCTTGCGAAAAAATTGATTTAAAATATTATAAATCTATTTGATTGGAGTAATACTACTAAGTAAACATTTTAATGAGTTCAACTGCAATTTCATCGAGAGATAATTCCATATCAACTGCCCCCATATCAATAGCAGCTTTTGGCATAGAATAAAAGACTGATGTAGCCTCATCCTGAACAATAGTTTTAGCCCCGATATTTTTCATAGCTCTTAAACCGACTGCACCGTCTTTTCCATTACCGGTTAAAATAACACCTACAGCATCAGGACCTACATGCTCTGCTACTGACATTAATAAGACTTCAACAGAAGGACGCTGGTCGTTTACCTTTTCTCCCATTTCACAGGCAACCTCAAAATGGTCTTCAACACGTACAATTTTCATATGTAAATCACCCGGAGCAATTAGAATACTGCCTTTAAGAACTCTATCCCCTGTTTCGGCTTCTTTTACCAACATGTCAGAAAATTGATTTAATCTGTCGGCAAATGTCTTGGTAAATCCTATGGGTAAATGCTGAGCCACAATAATACCGGGCATATCTGAAGGCAATTTGGTAAATAATTTCCTTAAAGCTTCTATCCCCCCTATTGAAGAACCAATAGCTATAACTTTCTCACTAGGTTCAAATACATTTTTGGGTTCTTGCAATAATTTTCTCTGGGGAGGTTCAAGATTTCTATTTTTCCAGGTAACAAGATTTGCCTGATATGCAACTTTAATTTTAGATTTAAGCTCAGGTACCAATTCTCTTAAACCACGTGCAACATCATTGACAGGCATACCTATAAAATCTACGGCTCCTGATTCCAAAGCAATAAGTGTATTATGTTTCCCTTTTTGAGTCATCAAACAAGATGTGATAACAGGTGTTGGGTTTTGAGGCATCATTCGGCGAAGAAACTCTATTCCGTCCATTTTTGCCATATCAATATCTAAAATAATTATATCTGCCTCTTTTTCGGCAATAATATCGCGCTCACCGAAAACATCGGAAATAGCACCGACAACATCAAATGCAGGGTCTTCAGATAGTCCTTCAGACCAAGTTTCTCTCACAAGAACAGAATCATCAATTATAAGAACTTTTATTGGTTTCGGAGCATTAATGATTTTATCTTTTTCCATTTTTGTTATAAATATGTAAAGAAAATATCTGTTTATTTCAATAATTCAATAGCTTCAAGATTTACATCTTCTCTTAGTTTACCGGTTAATTTATTATATACTGCAGTCAGTATTTTGACAACTTCTAATATTACAATTATAGAAAATGTTAGGCTCATAACCCAAATCCACTCCTCTCTGTTTAATGGAACAGTATCCAATAAATGATTCATAAAAGGTAATGCAACCGCTGAAACCTGTAATCCGATTGCTAAGAGCGTAACTCCGATTAAAATAGGATTTGAGAATATACCTATACGGTCTATATGACTGCCACCCGGATAAGGTAAATTAAAAAATATTGAACGTTCAAGAGACCGTGAGTTTTGTGTATTCCAGATTTGAAAAAATGCCAAAACACAAAAAGCCATTGTCTGTGCTTTAGTCAACATTTGGGTAAGTTCAGGATATTTTTTAATATCTTCAAGGTCTAAATTAACCAGGCTATGAGCATATATATAAAAGACTCCAAGAGTCCCAAGCATCATTATAAAACCGGCTAATATCATTCTAATTACCATTTTTCTGTTTATTAAAGATTCTTCTCTTCTACGCGGATAAAATACCATAACATTTCCATGTTCTTTTTCAAAGGCAAGAGGAAAAGTTGAAGTACCATCTGTAACAAGATTAATCCATAGTAACTGGGCAGGAAGAACAGGGAGAGGTATTCCAACCGCTACCGACATAGCAATTGTAAGCAATCCTCCAAAACTTGTTGTCAGTATATAAAGTATTATATGTTTTAGATTTGATAAAACAACTCGTCCTCTCCGTACTGCTTTAACTATGGTTGCAAAATTATCATCTACTAAAACCATGTGGGCAGATTCTTTGGCTACATCTGTTCCACCACCCATAGCTACTCCGATATCAGCCTGCTTTAAAGCAGGTGCATCGTTCACTCCGTCACCGGTCATCGCTACGATATTATTATGAGCCTGAAGTTGTCTGACTATTCTGTATTTATGGTGGGGAGCAACTCTTGCATAAACATCAATATCCGGGGTTACCTCAAATAATTCTTTGTCATTCATTTCATCTAATTCTGTTCCGGTTATAACCATAGGAACATCTTTGCCTTTTCCTATTCCGACAGCTTTAGCCACAGATTGTGCAGTTTTTGCATGGTCACCTGTTATCATTACAACCTTAATACCGGCGTTATGACATTTCCTTACTGCATCAATGGCTTCAGGTCTGATAGCATCTTCTATACCTGCAAATCCGATAAAGGTAAGGTCAGTAAGTCCTGCTAATGAAACCGGTTTAGAGGAACAATTCTCAGAGTATGCCATTGCAAGGATTCTTAAACCCCTGGAAGAAAATTTTATAATAACATCATCTAATTTTTCCTGATTTAAAGAGATTTTTGCACCAAATTTATCTATCATAGTGTTGCAGCGGCCGAGAATTGCTTCAGGTGCACCTTTTGCAAGAATATATTTTCTCTCTTCATTGAAAACTCTGACAGCCATCATTTG